>MKRS01000141.1 GCA_001897035.1 Bacteroidales bacterium 45-6 | reverse complement strand
CATGTGGTAGAGGGCCTACCCGTGGGCTGGTCGCTGGATCTGATGATCCCATCCGATTCCGTTTTTTCACCCGAAACATCCAATCAATATTATGCAGGTGCCTACTGGGGAAGAAGGCACTTCCATGCCTCGCTCGGGTTCTATTATAAAGCGATGGACAAACTGACAAGATACAAGAACGGGGCAAACATCTTCGGGGTGCAGAACTCCAACTGGATGGACGAGGTGGTTGTCGGGAAAGGCGAAAGCTATGGATTGGAAACAAGGCTTGAAAGAAAAGGGATGACTGGAACTTAGCCTTGTCCTACACCCTCTCGAAAACGAATCGTAAATATGCGGGTATCAACGGCGGCCAAGCCTTTCCCTTCAAGTTTGACAGACGGCATATTCTCAACCTGACCGGCCAAATGAGGGTGAAGCAAGGGCTGAAGAGCAGCCGACACCTCAATTTCTCGTTCGCATTTTCGTCAGGACACCGGGTCACCATCCCGATTGGAATGTACAAGGGAATCGAACCTCCTTTCTGGTTGCAACAAGCGGCAAGCTATATTCCCCCGAAAGAGCAAGAAAATGCCTTGTACCGCCAGTTGATGAGTAAAACCAACGGCTACACATTGCCTTGTTATTTCAGGATCGACATCGGCTACAATATCCATAAAAAACACAAGCGCACCGCTACCGACCTCGATATTGGGATTTTTAATATTCTAAACAGGAAGAACCCATATCTGATTTTTTACGAGGATGACCAATGGAAGCAGTTGAGTATTTTCCCGGTAATCCCTTCCGTCAAATGGCGGCTCAGCTTCTAATTCAAGTTGAGGCGTGGAGGCTTACAAGAAAAATATGTTCGCCCTGCTCGAAAAACCGGGTTATGAAAAAGAAACCGAGGAGATCAAGAAGAGGCTGCAAAGGCTTCGATTGAGAAAATATCTATTCCGGGCGGATGACTTCGAGTTGTCCTCTCGGAATTTTTTTTGCATTGCGACCCCGTATCTTCCATCCCCTAAAAAACGTTCTGTTTTTTGCGAAAATGAAAGTTGTCATTAACTTTGTCTGTATCGAATTCACGTTAACAAACAGCGGTGTTGAATCCGGTGTTACCCTATGCCATATTTTACCGTGAGTTCGATCTATTTAATCGAAAAACCCCCGTAATACGATGCGAACTCATTTAAACACAGAGTGAGAAGAGAACTCGGTGCAACTCCTTTTTCTCCGTGGTGGGGAAGAAAATATCCCGTCGGGATATTCGCTCGGTAGGAAAGATGATAAAAGACGTATTGCATGCCGTAGGTATGCACCTTCTTTTAATGGATCATCCCTACAGGATGATAAGCGCAAAGGTAGAATTTTGTTCTACCGAGCGGTATTTCCTACGAAAAAAGGGTGGAATGCACAAACCGCTTATGTTAAGCTCCTATTAGATTAGGACTCGTGAAAAAAATCTCCCACCTGCTTGCTATTCCCTGCAAAAAACTTTAAATTCGCAAACGAACCACTCTTTAATCGTAATTAACACGAAGCGTAACACTAAACTTTAAAAGATTATGGCTTTAGACAATCTTATTTCTGTACAGTTCTCGAACGAAGAGCTGGCAAGAATCAATCAGGCCATCGCTCTCCTCAACGAGGTGCTTATTGGCAAAACAGTGAACCTCACCCCCCGATGAGCGAGCAGCATCGCCGTCCCCAGCACCACCAGCCAAAGCTTGCCGAACCACGCTCCACTACGTGTGGAGGCGGCGCAGGCTTCATTCCATCCTAATCTTCCTCCAACTAATTTCAAATACTCCTTCTCCTTACATTTGCTTTGTTCTTCATAATTTCATACTTTTGTCTATTTAAAAAAACGACGAACCATCGAAAAGAAACTCAACATACAACCCACCACACCCTTGACCTCTCCAATAAAGGAGGAGGCCTTGACTTATGCCTCACCTTCTCTTTTGGAAAATCAGCGGCCGGCGCATCAACACCTTCTGGGGCTCACTCTCGAAGAGCTGCAGCAAGTGGCAGTCGAATGCGGCATGCCCAAATTCACCGGGAAGCAGATGGCCGACTGGGTGTATCAAAAGAAGGTGCAGTCTATCGACGAAATGACCAACATCTCGGTGGCGAACCGGGCCAAATTGGCCGAGAAATACGATGTGGGGCGTTTGACCCCCATTGATTTGCAACGGTCGGTGGACGGGACGGTGAAATACCTGTTCCGCATCAACGACAAGCAAACCGTGGAATCCGTGATGATCCCCGAGGACGATCGGGCCACGCTGTGCATCTCGTCGCAGATAGGTTGCAAGTTCAACTGCCTGT
>MKRS01000140.1 GCA_001897035.1 Bacteroidales bacterium 45-6 | reverse complement strand
ACAGGGGCTCTTGTTCATGAGCTGACAAATTAGAATGTTCGTCAGATACCTCAGAACGTAATTTAGGAGGTATCCCCTCGATTGTTTTCGGCTTGTTCGGCATGTCGCTTTTCGTGCACACGCTCAAATTCGGGGACTCGCTTATAGCCGGTTCGTTGACCCTCGGTTTGCTTGTGCTGCCGCTGATAATCCGGGTAACGGAAGAGGCCTTGAAAGCGATTCCGGACGTGTACCGCCAAGGCAGTTTGGCACTCGGTGCCACCAAGCTGGAGACCATTGTTCGGGTAATCTTGCCAGCCGCCTTTCCCAACATCATGACAGGGCTTATCCTTTCCATCGGCCGCGTGTCGGGCGAAACGGCTCCCATCTTGTTTACGGCTGCCGCATACTTCCTGCCACATTTGCCCACGTCGATGTTCGACCAGGTGATGGCTTTGCCCTACCACTTGTATGTGATCGCCACCAGCGGCACCGACCTGGAGGCTACCCGCCCCATGGCTTACGGAACGGCCCTTGTGCTGATCTTCATCGTGATGGTGATGAATGTTTTGGCCAATTTGCTCCGCAAGCGTAAATAAATTTACTTAAAAAAAATCTGACAACGACTTATGAAGATAAATGCAAAGAATGTAAACTTCTATTACGGTGATTTCCATGCCCTGAAGAATATCAGCATGGACATCGAACCCAATACGGTGACGGCTTTCATCGGGCCATCGGGCTGTGGTAAATCCACTTTCCTGCGCCTTTTCAACCGGATGAACGACCTCATCGACGGAACCCGTCTGGAAGGAGAATGCCTCGTTGGCGGGCAAGATATATACGCCAAGTCCGTTTCGGTGGACGAACTGCGCAAGGCGGTGGGAATGGTGTTCCAGAAGCCAAATCCTTTTCCCAAATCGATTTTCGAAAATGTGGCTTATGGTCTCCGGGTGAACGGCGTCAAGGACAAAAAGATTATCACGGAAACCGTGGAAAAATCACTTCAGCAGGCTGCCCTGTGGGACGAAGTGAAAGACAAACTGAAAAAATCGGCCTTCGAACTTTCGGGCGGGCAGCAGCAACGGCTTTGCATCGCTCGCGCACTGGCCATTTCGCCTTCCATCATCCTCATGGACGAACCGGCATCGGCACTCGACCCGATTTCCACCTCCAAGATCGAAGAACTGATATTCGAACTCAAGAAGGTTTACACCGTTGTCATCGTCACACACAACATGCAGCAAGCTGCCCGTGTGAGCGACAAGACCGGGTTTTTCATGTTGGGCGAACTCATCGAGTACAACGACACCAAGAAGATCTTCCTCAATCCCGATGTGGAGCAGACTCAGAACTACATCACCGGACGTTTTGGTTGATGCTGTTTAATGATCGAATCAGCAAATTTTCAAATCACCGAATTTACAATTTAACAGAATTATGAAGCATACAGAAGAAGAATTGACCGACATAAAAAAATCCATCTCCGAGATGTGGAGCTTGGTGCAATCGCAATTCGAAAACTCCAAGAACGCCCTCTTGACAACTAACACCGAGTTGGCGGAGGTTGTTTTGAGCCGGGAAAAAAGGGTGAATGCCTTCGAATTGAAAATAGACAGCGATTGTGAGAACTACATTGCCCTCTACAGCCCCGTAGCCATCGACTTAAGGCTTGTGCTGTCGATCATCAAGATCAACAAAACGCTGGAGCGCATTGGCGATTTTGCCAATGCCATAGCCCGTTTTGTGCTGGAATGGAGCGATCAGGTGCAGGATAAATCACTATTCGAACTCTTGAAGATCGAGGACATGATGGGCTGCGTGGAGAAAATGCTTGAAATCAGTCACAATGCGCTCACCGACGAAAACACAACCACTGCGGGAATCGTGTTTTCCACCGACCGCATCATTGATACACGTTACAACGAGGCTCTCGCCCTGCTCGCCCCCTATATCAACGAACATACCGACAAAACCTTGTATTGTCTCTATCTGACAACGGTTTTGAGAAAGATTGAACGTGCCGGAGATCATTGCAACAACATCATGGAGGAAATCGTGTTCTACGTCGATGCCAAGGTGCTGAAACACTCTCCCAAGGATTAATTGACACAAACCCATACCTGTTGTGGTCATGCCTGTTTTTCGGGCGTGGCCGTTTTTTTTGTACGATCAGCAAATCCTTGCCTTAGCCAAATATACACATTTGCGTAGCCATTTCATATTAGAAACGTAACAAGCCCTCAATAGTCAAGATGTAGCTTTGCTGTAATAATATCTTTATCAACAAGGACAAACATTAATTTTGAGGTAATATGCCCGAAGAAGTGGTAGGTTATAT
>MKRS01000139.1 GCA_001897035.1 Bacteroidales bacterium 45-6 | reverse complement strand
TCCTCACAAAGCGAGTTACCGATTTTACCGCCAGCCGCTTTTTCAAACGTAAACGCCATGCCACCACCCACAATCAGGTAGTCCACTTTCGAGAGGAGGTTTTCGATAACATCGATCTTGGAAGAAACTTTTGATCCGCCGATGATTGCTGTGAATGGGCGGGCAGGATCCTTCATGATTTTTTCCACGGCATCCACTTCATTCTGAAGCAAAAAGCCAAACAATTTGTTGCTTTCGTCAAAAAGGTCGGCGATCAAGGCTGTGGAAGCATGTGCGCGGTGAGCTGTACCAAAGGCATCGTTTACATACACGTCGGCATACGAAGCCAATGTCTTGGTGAATTCTTTTTGGCTTTCCTTCACGGCTTTTTTGGCAGCAGCTTTTTCTTCGTCGGTTGCATCTTCTTTCAATCCACGTGGCTTGCCTTCTTCTTCGGCATAGAAACGAAGGTTTTCGAGCAACAACGCTTCTCCCGCTTGAAGCGACGCAGCCTTCACGGCAGCTTCTTCTCCTACACAATCATTTGCAAATTGAACATCTACGCCAAGCAATTCGGAAACGTGCGCCAAGATGTGTTTCAATGAATATTTGTCTTCCACCCCTTTCGGACGTCCCAAGTGAGACGCGATGATCGGGCTACCTCCATCTGTCAAAATCTTTTTCAAGGTAGGAAGCGCAGCACGGATACGGGTGTCGTCTGTGATGTTGAAATTAGCATCAAGAGGAACATTGAAGTCAACTCGCACAAATACCTTTTTGCCGGCAAAGTTAAATTTGTCAATTGTAATCATGATTTGTAACAAATAAATTATTAATTAGTTATGTTTGAAATTTCGGATCTGGATGACCTACTTGTTTGGTGTTTCAAAACCTGGACAAATATACAAAATTTCCATTTAGCATGTTTTGCAATACGGAAATATAATTGCAATTTTTATCGGGTCTAAAGAATAAAAAAATTGCGGGTGAATCTCCTTTCAAGATTCATCCGCAATCCTTGTTATACCGGTAGAGGTCGGTATGCCCTTGTCTAATATTTAAGCCTGGATTCGATCTGCTCCACATCGTGGCGGAATCCTTTATCTACCTCCAACTGGTTTTTCACCGTTTTGCAGGCGTGAAGCACCGTGGCATGGTTTTTCTTCCCGATCAGCACGCCAATCTGGGAAAAAGACATGTCGGTATATTGCTTGGCAAGGTACATCGCCACCTGGCGGGCTTGCACAATTTCCCTTTTGCGCGAGGCTGTGTGTATCAATCCCGATTTGATCTTGAAATGGGCGCACACGAGCTCCTCGATGTCATCCACCGATAGTTTCTTGCTTTCGATCTTGCGGATGGTTTGCCCGATCACCCTCCGGGCAATGTCCATGTCAACCTCCCTGTTGTAGATCACGGAGTGGGCGATCAGCGACACGACAACCCCTTCGAGGTCGCGTGCATTGTCTGTCACGTTTTCAGCGATACACTCCAACACGTCTTCCGGTATGGAAAGGCCATCATGCAACACCTTGTTGTTCAGTATATTCAAGCGCAGCTTCTTATCTGGGCTTTCAAGCTTGGTGGTCAATCCCCAGCGGAAGCGAGTCAAAAGACGTTCTTCCACCCCGTTCAGTTCGGAAGGAGCCTTGTCCGAGGTGAGGATAAGCTGCTTATTGTTTTGATGGAGGTGGTTGAAGATATGGAAAAGCGTGTTTTGCGTTTTCTCGATACCCGCCAATTCATGAATATCATCGATTATCAAGACATCGATGCCTTGGTAGAAATTGATGAAATCGTTGATTGTATTGAAGCGTCCGGCATCAGCAAACTGCACCTTGAACAAGTGCGCGGAAATATACAACACCCTCTTTTCAGGATATAGTTCCTTGATAGCAATGCCGATAGCATGGCAAAGATGAGTTTTTCCCACCCCGGAATGCCCGTGGAAGAAAAACGGATTGAACGCTGTTTTCCCTGGATTCTGGGCCACAGACAGCCCGGCAGTACGCGCCAGTTTGTTACTTTCTCCTTCAAAGAAATTGTCGAAGGTGTATTTGGGGTTCAACTGCGAATCGAAGTTTTGCGGCACGGACTTGCGGAAAGGGCTGGGCGCTTTGTTGGCTTGGCTACTCGAACCGATTGCCCGGTGGATGAAAGACCATGTGTGGCCGTGGTTCGAGCCGATCGCCGACTGGTTGCAGGCTGTGTTGGCTCCGGTCGGAGAGTTTTTCGAGTGGTTATTCAACCTGCTGTTCGGGTGGATCCAGGACATCTCCCTGGGAGTCCCAGACTGGATGACTACCACCTTGCGGATTGGGATGCTTGTCCTGCTGGCCTATTTCC
>MKRS01000138.1 GCA_001897035.1 Bacteroidales bacterium 45-6 | reverse complement strand
ATCTCGTTGCCCGGCAAAACCTCAATTTGCTCGATCTGGGCATTCCAAAACTCGTTGTCCCGCAAGAAAAGAGCAAACTTATAGAGTTCCGTTCTGGCAAATTTCGGCTTGATGCTTCCTGTTGCTATTGGCAAATAAGCCGTGAAATGAGGCGAAAGCGGCATGGTCGTCGAGTCGCGGTCGATGTAATAGTCGGCACCGTCGTCGCTCATGATCCGGAGGATGGGTTCCTTGGCCTTGATTTTCACCCGGACATCGCCCTTGTCGGTGATGAATGCTTCTGCTTGGCTGATGATCCGATTTTCGAGGATGACCTGCTCTATCGCATCGGTGTTGATCTCCTTCACCTGTTTTCCATACGGGTTGAGGTTCCGCTTGTCGATGTATTTTTGAATCTCGGCCACGTTCACAAACCGCATGGTGATGCTGTCCATCGATTCTATCGAAAAGTTGCTGCATATCATTTCTTTGGGCTTGCGCTCAAAGAAACATACCGCAAAAACGATGTAGCCTGCCAGCAGGCACAAACCGGTGATGATGAGAATCTTTTTTATCATTCAATAACAGACCTTTAAAACAAGACGAATCACTTTTTCAACAAAACATCCTCTATCTGAGGCAACAATTGGTCAATGTCTCCAGCTCCGACCGTGAGGAGAACCTCTATCTTTCTGGTTTTCAAAATATCTAATAGTTCATTTTTCGAGCATAATATCTTGTCGGAAATAGTCACCTTGTCGAAAATGATGCGCGAAGTCACCCCTTCGATCGGCAATTCGCGGGCAGGATAGATGTCGAGCAGGATCAGTTCGTCCAGCAAAGACAAACTCTTCGCGAAATCGTCGGCAAAATCCTGTGTCCTCGAATACAAATGCGGCTGGAACACACCCGTCACTTTTTTTCCGGGATATAATTCCTTCACCGACTCGATGCTTGCCGCCAGTTCCTGAGGATGATGCGCATAATCGTCTATCAATACCAAATCGTCGGTTTTGATGTGAAAATCGAAACGGCGTTTTGCCCCTTGAAAAGTAGCCATGGCCAAACGAAGCTCGTCTTCAGTAGCGCCATTGAGCCACGCCAATGCCATAGAACCGACACTATTCTCGATGTTGATCTTCACAGGCACGCCGAGTTCTATGTCTCTGAATTTCTCTGTGGGAGTTACAAAATCAAAGACAATCGTGCCGTTGCCAATACGGATATTCTCAGCATGGAAATCACCTTTGTCCATCGAATAGGTATAAACCGTCACGCCGGATTTCACCTGCGGATTCAGTTTGATGCCTTCCTTCATCACCAAAGCTCCGCCGGGAACAATCAGCGAGGTGAATTTCTCGAAGCTTTTGATGTATTCTTCCTCCGTCCCGTAGATGTCCAAATGGTCGGGATCAACAGACGTAATCAGAGCCATATATGGATGTAACCAATGGAACGAGCGGTCGTATTCATCTGCTTCCACCACCGTGAGGTCGCTCTTTTCGGAAAGAAGCAGGTTGTTGTCGTAATTCTTTAGAATTCCACCCAGAAAAGCGTTACAATCCAAATGCGATTGCTTCAGGATGTGGGCCGTCATGCTCGACGTGGTGGTTTTTCCGTGCGTGCCAGCACAGCAAATTGCCTTGCTCGATTTGGTAATCTCGCCCAAGGCCTGTGCCCGTTTCACCACTTGAAATCCGTTGTTGCGGAAAAAGTTCAATTCGCTGTGTTCGCCCGGAACGGCCGGCGTGAACACCACCAAGGTGGTTTCTGGGTTTTTGAAATCAGCAGGAATCAGCTCGACGTCATCCACATAATGTATCTCTGCGCCTTCCTGAACCAATTTATCGGTCAAGGAGGTTTCAGTACGGTCATAGCCAGCCACCTTTTTCCCCCGGGAAATGAAATAGCGAGCCAGGTTGCTCATCCCAATCCCGCCGATGCCCAGAAAATATATATTTTTGTAATCCATAATCAAGTTTACTATTGCTTCTTTGTCCCTACAATTTTCACTATTTCATCCACAATATGCTCTGCCGAATCGGGCAAAGCCAATTTGCTGACATTTGCGGATAATTTTTCAAGAAGGGGTATGTCTTGCACGTCCTTCAACGCCTCGGCCACTAATTTTTGTTCAGCCTCCACATCTTTGACCAATATTGCCGCTTCTTTGTTGACCAAAGCCAAGGCATTTTTGGTCTGATGATCTTCCGCCACATTGGGCGACGGCACCAAAATGGCTGCCTTCCCCAGCAAGCACAGCTCCGAGATGGAACCGGCACCGGCCCGCGAGACCACCAAATCGGCAACGGCATACGCTAAATCCATACGGGCGATGAAATCGCTGAGGTGGATCG
>MKRS01000137.1 GCA_001897035.1 Bacteroidales bacterium 45-6 | reverse complement strand
TGTAAGATTATTCGATAAAGTATCCATAACTGCCATACCATATTGACCATCACTGGCACTGCCAACAAATCGTCGACTATTATGATAATAATACGAGCTACCTACACAAATTAATAATGGTATATCATGTTCGACTGTAATGCCATTGATTGCTTGCCAATCTAGAACAGCAAAACCACCGATATAATCATTGTAACCTTGTCGATAGATGTTCAAAACTCCTTGACCGCTATGTTCATGTTTTAAATTTTGACCAAGTATACATTCAGATGGATACATTCGTCCTGATTGAATTTTAATCGAAGCTACCCAATTCGATCGACGATGAACTTGATAATCAGAAGCAAAAAAAGCTCGATTACCAAGAAGTTGAGGTGTATGTGGTTTTAAATCAAGTTGGTCAGCAAAATTAGTTAGGCCAACTTTGAGATCGGCATCTGTGACTACTTGTGCTAATGATCGTACCCAATCTGTTTCAAAACCATGTGCAAACGATTGACCTGGATTGGCTACCGTTCGACCAAAAACATTAAAATCCCACACATTCGTCATTATCATCCATGCATCACCTTTCGTCAAATAATTAGCCACTAATGTAGCTACATTTGGATTGGGTTGATATCGTGTATTGGCAGTACATTGTGTAAATAAGAGAACGTTATTCACCCAAATCATTCCATATGAACCTGATAGTAACTGACGCGTATGAAAATGATAAGCCCAATCGTATTGAACACCTTCGTTACTCGAATTGGCCATGTTCACATCTTCCCACATTCGAGAAAATGCCTGTTCGAGACCTGTTGTATTTCGAGTAGCTAAACTTCGATAGATTTGAATTTGAAGCATCCAAAGAAGATTAGCACCCACATAGTATGGATTAGGCAACCACCAATGTGCACGCAAAGTAATATTTTGTAGACCAGCTAGTTCAGTCGGTGTGGCATTATTTCCTAACATCATCAACTGCATACCAGCTTCTAAAGGAATACCAATTTCATTGAACCACCAATTTGGAGCTCGAAAATCATATTCAAACCAAATACCAAGTGCACAATGAACTTGTGCTAAAATTTTAGGATCACCTTTAAGTGAAGAACCATTAACTGTAAATGCTCGTAACATATTCGATATTCGAAACATATGAATTTCGACTCCAAATGAAGGTCCTGTGCCATTCGTGTAGTTAATATCTGGCCAATAACACGAACTATTCAGTGTTACACTAAAGTTAAGTACTCGTTGGACTAAATCCGAAACATTTTCAGGTTTTGGCCATACTGTTAATTCTAAAACACGTTGTTTAATATCATCAATTTCATCATTGATTGGTGTAGATGAACCACTAGCAAATGGAAGACAAAGTAGAATAACAAGAAAGACTATCTTATTTAACGACGCCATCATTATAGAAGTAAGCAAACTGTCGCAAATTTATTTATATCATATCGCCTGCAAGGTGCATTTGAGATAAATACTCGGAGGTTTATTTATTTATTTAGTAAATATGAAAAAAAACTAGTAGTAAATAACTTTTTGGCAAGTAATATTTACTGATGCACCCAATAATTGTGGATCAGTAGGTAATGCTAATGATAGATCGGTTTTTGTTCCTGTAAAAGAGGGCGCACATCCTTCACCACTACCGACTCTATCGACAGAAACTTTTAGAATATTTTTGATACGTGTTGGATGTGATGCTGTGACTGTAAAACTATGATCGGTTTCACTAAATATATAGGCACCAGCATCACTTAATTCGATATTTAATTCAAATGTTGGACTTTTACACGAGAATGTTGTTGTCACGTTATTCCATAGAACAAATTCAGCACGTTTAAGTGTTGGCCACATTGTTCCATGTAGAGCACCATTGGTTGATGTACATGCAAATACTTGTTCTTCTTCATATTTTTTAATTAAACTTGGCATCGATTCCATAGTAACATTTGGTACAATCATATAATTATAATCAAGATGTTGAAATGGTCCACGACCATGATTAATATAAAGAGTTAATACACGTGCTGTCACTGAAATATTATAAATATTGATTGTATCATAATTGCCTGTAATTTGACCAAGTTGAATTCCGATTGAATCATATTGTTGTTGTGGTAATACGTAACCAATATTCGAATGACCAACATGAATCCATTGAACATTTGAAAACGTGTAATTTCCATCATTGAGCGTAACCATCGTTGAATTAAAGAAACCAATGGTTAGTTGACCTGTAGATAGAATTCGACTAGCAAGCGTTGTCCATACTTCAGTTGGTGTCGTTACTGTTAAATTGGTTGCCAACGCTATAACAGCTTCATCATAGAAATGCCACGATCGTT
>MKRS01000136.1 GCA_001897035.1 Bacteroidales bacterium 45-6 | reverse complement strand
AAACAAATATCTACGAGTCATGAGCATCCTGATTTTGCCTACCTGCAGAAAGACAGATGCGCAAATTTACAAAAAAAGCTCTCCCGTTAAAGATTCTTAGGGCAAGTCGAGATTTTTTTTCATAACTTTGCCAAAACCCGTCGATCGATCTATTTGGGAAAAGGATAAATCAGATTTGTCTAACTACTGATTTTTTAGAACAATGAGAAAACACAGAGATACCATATTTTACATACTGACTATTGGAGGGTTTTCTGCACTCATATATTTGGTAATACTGGCCGGTCAAAACAATCTTCAAAAGGGTATTCATGTAGTGAGCAGTCATTTTGCGGGAAAAGATCCTTGGACAAACTTCTTGGATTCCCTTTCTGAAAATGTGTCGGTTTCGATTTCGGTCTTACTCCTGCAAATCATCATCATACTTATCACCATACGCATCAGCGGGTGGCTGTGCAAAAAAATCGGGCAGCCGGTTGTCATAGGGGAGATCCTTTCGGGGGTCGTCTTGGGGCCGTCTTTGCTGGGGCATTATTTTCCGGGCTTCTTCGGTCATGTGTTTCCGGCCCATTCCTTGGGTTCCATCCAAATGCTCAGTCAGATTGGGCTGATCTTGTTCATGTTCATTGTCGGGATGGAGCTGAATCTCAAATCTGTGAAGAACAGGGCGGGGAATGCGCTGCTCATCAGCCATGCGAGCATTATTTTCCCGTTCACATGTGGTGTGCTGCTTGCTTATCTCTTGTTCCCACTTTACGAGACCAAAAACATCAATTTTCTTTCATTCTCCTTGTTCATCGGCATCTCGATGAGCATAACGGCATTCCCCGTATTGGCTCGTATTGTGCAGGAGCGGGGAATCCACAAGACTCACATAGGGCCGATAGTCATCACCTGTGCTGCGGTTGACGACATCACGGCTTGGTGCATCTTGGCAGCCGTGATTGCCATTGTCAAAGCCGGCTCGCTGGCAAGCTCCTTCTTCGTGATAGTTCTGGCTGTCATCTATGTGCTGGTCATGCTCAAGGTCATTCGCCCTTTCATTCAGCGGATTGCCGATGCGCAGACGGATAATGGGAAGTTGAGCCGGTCATACATCGCTTTTTTTGTCATCCTGCTTCTCTTGTCGTCCTTTACTACAGAAGCCATTGGCATCCATGCCTTGTTCGGGGCTTTCCTGATGGGGGTGATTATGCCTAAAAGTGCAAAATTCAGAAGCTTGCTCACCTCCAAAATGGAAGATATTGTCCTTATTGTCTTTCTTCCGCTGTTCTTTGTGTTCACCGGATTGCGGACGCAGATCGGGTTGCTTAACGATATAAGCCTGTGGGGAATCTGTCTTTTGATTACCGTGGTTGCCATTCTTGGAAAGCTCATCGGTAGCACTTACGCTGCCCGTTTCGTTCGTTATTCCTGGAAAGAGAGCTTGACGATTGGCACCCTGATGAATACGCGTGGACTGATGGAGCTTGTCGTGCTGAACATTGGTTACGACTTGGGGGTTCTTTCTCCCGAGATTTTCGCCATGATGGTGATTATGGCCTTGGCCACCACTTTCATGACCAGCCCCATGCTGAATGCCATTGACCGGGTTTTCAAAAATGACAAGCGGGAAGATGAAACCCTCCGCTCGGGGGAAAAGTACCGGATTCTCTGCTTTTTCGAAAATGTGGCTGCCGGAAAGAGATTGCTCAACTTGTCGAATGCCTTCGTGAAAAACCGCCAGCAGGAATCTGAAGTTACCATGATGTACCTGACGTCTGAAAACACGATGGACAGTGACAATCTCGAAGAGGAGGAACGGAATATGTTCTCGCAAGTGAAAGTGGAAGCGAAGCGCATCTCGCAGGAATTTAGCCCTATGTTTGCTTTGACCTCCGAGGAAAATTCGAGAATCGTGAAGGTGGCCAACGATGGTGCTTACGACTTCCTGCTTCTTGAAGTCCGGGCTTCGGTCTTTGATGGGAATTTGCTGGGGAGCATCCTGAACTTGTCCTCGCAACTTTTCCACTTGCCGAATCGACTTATCAACCAAATTTTCAGGCCGAAGCGCATCGGCTCGATCCGGATTCCCAACGAGGAGCGGATTCTGAAAATTATTTCCAAAAGCGAGATACCTGTCGGGATTTTCGTGGACAAAGGGTTTCACGGAGTCAAAACTGTTTTCATGCCAGTCCTGGACGAAGAAGATGCTTTCCTGGGCGACTACATGGCCCGGATGGCTTCGAACGCCTACATTCGCTTCACCTTGCTCGATGAAGTAGGCATCATGGACAAATCGATCGAATTTATTCGAAATGTCAGGGAAGTGAAAGCGGTGAATCCCTATCTGTTCTCCAGTTGGGA
>MKRS01000135.1 GCA_001897035.1 Bacteroidales bacterium 45-6 | reverse complement strand
TTAAATGATTTCCAATCATTTCCGCCATAAAATATTAGACAATTTTGGCCTGCAACCGACAGAGCAACAAGAGAAAGCCCTGGAGCTTATCGTGGAGTTTCTCTACACGCCTTCTTCGGACATCCTCTTCTTGCTGAAAGGGTATGCGGGAACAGGAAAATCATCCCTGATCGGTGCTTTGGTACGGACGATGACCGATTTTCAACAAAAAACGGTCTTGCTCGCCCCCACAGGCCGCGCTGCCAAAGTTTTCTCCGCCTATTCGGGACATCCGGCTTTCACCATCCACAAGAAGATCTACCGCCAGCAACGTTTCAACGGCGAGCAAGGCAACTTCTCGGTAACGGACAACCTGCACAAGGACACCCTTTTCTTGGTGGACGAAGCATCCATGATTAGCAACGAAGGGCTGGATTCAGCCGTGTTTGGAACAGGGAGGTTGCTCGACGACCTGATCCAGTATGTCTATTCCGGCGAGAATTGCCGCTTGCTACTCATTGGCGACACGGCGCAGCTCCCACCGGTAGGTCAGGAATTTAGTCCAGCCTTGCAAAAAGAAAACCTAACCGCTTACGGACTGGATGTCTCCGAAATCACGTTGACTCAGGTGGTAAGACAAGCCCAGGATTCGGGAATTCTCTACAACGCCACCAACATCCGGAACATTCTCAACAGCGGAAAAACTGAAGCCTACCCGAAACTGAAACTGGAAGGCTTCACCGACATTGTACGGGTCAGCGGAATGGAGATGATCGAAGAATTGTCGTCGGCCTACGACCGGGACGGCATCGATGAAACCATGGTCATTTCCCGGTCAAACAAGCGTGCGAATATTTACAATCAAGGAATTAGAAACCAAATCCTATACAAGGAAGAAGAACTGTCGTCGGGCGACTTGATTCAGGTTGTGAAGAACAATTACTTCTCGACGGAGCAAATAGAAGGGATCGAGTTCTTGGCCAACGGCGAAATCATGCAGGTGCTACGAGCCAAAGGCGGCAAAGACATGTATGGATTTCGATTCTGCGACGCACTCATCCGTCACCTCGACTACGACATAGAACTTGACGTCAAGATCTTGCTGGACACGCTCCACTCAGAAACCGCCGCCCTACCCTATGACAAACAAAACGAGCTTTTTATGAATGTCATGGAAGACTATCAGGACATTGGCAGCAAACAGGAAAAATACAGGAAAATGAAAGCCGATCCCTATTTCAACGCCTTGCAAGTGAAATACGGCTATGCCGTCACCTGCCACAAAGCCCAAGGTGGCGAATGGAAAAACGTCTTCTTGGACATGGGCTACATTGCCGAAGAACACCTCGGGATCAACTTCTACCGCTGGCTCTACACCGCTTTCACAAGGGCCACTCAAAAGCTCTATCTTGTAAATTTACCAGACGAATTTCTCTGATATTAGATTATTTAATTTACATTTGCGTAAGCATATTGAATATGGGAAAACTATTTATCGTACCAACTCCGGTCGGAAATCTGGAGGACATGACCTTTCGCGGGGTCCGGGTCTTGAAAGATGCAGACTTGATTTTGGCAGAAGATACCAGGACTACAGCCTTTTTATTGAAACATTTTGAAATAAAAAACAAGTTGCAATCCTACCACAAGTTCAATGAACACAAAACCGTAGAGCAATTGGTTTCCCAAATAGAAGCAGGAAGCGTGATGGCCTTGGTGTCGGATGCAGGAACGCCCGGAATATCCGATCCCGGTTTTCTCATTGCCAGGGCTTGCATGCAAGCAGGAATCGAAATAGAATGCTTGCCCGGTGCAACCGCCTTCGTGCCTGCATTGGTGGCATCGGGAATTCCTTGCGACAGGTTCTGCTTCGAAGGGTTTCTTCCCCAGAAAAAAGGACGGCAGACTCGCCTAAAGGAGCTTGCGGCAGAAACCCGAACGATGGTTTTCTACGAATCTCCCTACCGCGTGCTAAAAACCTTGACACAGTTTGCGGAATATTTCGGAGGGGAACGTTTGGCGGCAACAGGCCGAGAAATATCTAAAATACATGAAGAAATACTAACAAGAACCCTAAACGAGTTAATAATCCACTTCACCGAAAATGAAATTCGAGGGGAATTTGTTATAATTGTATCAGGAAAAGATAATTAACCAGCAATGGTTCTAAAAGTATGAAACAAACAGAATAATCCATTTAATACAAAGTGATATGAAAAAACTGATCTATGGATGCTTAAGCTTATGCTTGCTGGCATCATGTAATGTCAAAGAATCGAAAGAATACAAAGATTTGCAAGCGCAAAGGGACTCCTTGCTCCAGAAAAATTCGAGCGAAGCTTCTGAAATTACCGAGCTGATGGGAATT
>MKRS01000134.1 GCA_001897035.1 Bacteroidales bacterium 45-6 | reverse complement strand
GCAATGAATGGGCCAAGAGCCATCGCCACATTCATAAACGTGCCATAGAAACCGATGCCCTCGGCCCGCCTTTGGGAGGGAGTCACATCAATGGCCAGTGTGCTGCTCGACACGGTGGACAAGCCCCAAGCCAAGCCGTGCAAAAAACGAACCAGCACAAAAAGCAAAACAGTGGTGACCCAAAAATAGCCAAGAAAGATCAACACATAGCAACCGAAAGCAATCAGGAGCAAGGTTTTGCGGGAATAGATATCGACCAAAAAACCGGAAAAGGGGCGGATCAGGATCATGGCCAACGCATACGACGACAGCACGACTCCTGTTTGAGACTGGGCAATGCCCAGTTGCTCGGTGATATACAACGGTATGCTGGGCATCAACAAGTTGAAAGAACATGCCATCAGGAAGTTGGCTATGCAGACGTTGAAGAAGTTCCACGTCCAAAGCTTGGGTTGAGTTTCTTTCATAAAAGTATTCAATTGAGAAACACGGTAAATAAAAAACTTTGGCTCTTCCTTTCCCGAAAGAGCCAAAGTCATTTTATAACATTTGAAAAACGAGTATGTTCTTACTTGTATATCTCTTTCTTTCCAGCCAACAAGGTGTTTTTCATCAGGGAGATAATCGTCATCGGACCAACTCCTCCAGGAACAGGGGTGATATAAGAAGCTTTTTTCGCTACTTCATCAAACTCCACATCTCCCTTAAGGCGGAACCCCGATTTGGTCTCAGTTGAAGGAACACGTGTCGTGCCAACGTCCACGACCACCACTCCCTCTTTCACCATGTCTCCCTTCAAGAATCCGGGAACACCCAAAGCGGCAATAATAATATCTGCTTGCAAACACATTTCCTTCAAGTTCTCGGAACGGCTGTGGCATACGGTTACAGTGCAATCGCCTGGATAACCTTTTTGAGACATCAAACCAGCAACAGGTTTGCCAACAATGTTGCTACGCCCCAAGACCACACAATGCTTGCCTTTAGTCTCAATATGATAGCGCTTCAATAGCTCAACAATCCCAGCCGGTGTAGCGGACACAAAACAAGGCAAACCGATAGACATACGACCTACATTGATGGGATGAAAACCATCCACGTCCTTGCGATAATCAATGGCTTCAATAATTTTTTGTTCGTTGATATGCTTGGGCAAAGGAAGCTGCACGATGAATCCATCCACAGAGTCATCGTTATTCAATTGTTCCACACAAGCCAACAATTCGGCCTCAGTAATATCGCTTTCAAAACGAATGACATCCGAATCGAAACCTACTTCCAAACAAGTCTTGTGTTTGCTTGCCACATAAGTTTCGCTGCCTCCATCATGCCCCACCAATACTGCAACCAGTTTTGGCGCACGCATGCCGGCTTTTCTCATTTCGCCAACTTCTTGAGCGATTTCTTTTTTTATTTGTGCCGAAACGGCTTTTCCATCTATTAGTTGCATGACATTACATAGCTGTTAGCTGTTAGCTATTGGCCGTTTAGCTAAAAGCTATTGGCTAACGGCTAATAGCTGTATTTTATTTTCTGAATTTCGGCATGGGCTTGCTGCCCGATTTCACTTGGGTCACCATCTTCATCATCTTGCGGGTGTCGTCGAATTGCTTCATCAGCTTGTTCACTTCCTGAATGGATGTCCCACTACCTGTGGCAATGCGCTGGCGACGGCTTCCATTGATGATTTCGGGGTTGGAACGTTCTTTCGGAGTCATCGAATAGATGATGGCTTCAATGCCCTTGAATGCGTTGTCGTCAATGTCGATGTCCTTGATGGCCTTGCCCACACCGGGGATCATGGCCGCCAAGTCCTTGATGTTACCCATCTTCTTGATCTGGTTGATTTGGGAAAGAAAGTCATTGAAATCGAATTGGTTCTTGGCTATTTTTTTCTGAAGGCGACGGGCTTCGTCTTCGTCGTATTGTTCCTGTGCACGTTCCACCAACGAAACGATGTCACCCATACCCAAAATACGATCGGCCATACGAGCCGGGTGAAACACGTCCAAAGCGTCCAATTTTTCGCCAGTGCCTACAAACTTGATGGGTTTGTCCACTACCGAGCGAATGGACAGGGCAGCACCACCGCGTGTGTCACCGTCCAATTTGGTGAGTACAACCCCGTCGAAGTCGAGCCTGTCGTTGAATTCCTTAGCAGTGTTGACTGCATCTTGACCAGTCATCGAATCGACAACAAACAAGATTTCGCTGGGATTCACTGCGGCTTTCAAAGCTGCAATTTCGTTCATCATCGCCTCGTCCACAGCCAAACGGCCCGCCGTGTCGATGATAACTAAGTCGTGGCCATTCTGCTTGGCAAGCTTAATCCCGTTTTGAGCAATCTCA
>MKRS01000133.1 GCA_001897035.1 Bacteroidales bacterium 45-6 | reverse complement strand
TTGATTGTACTCGTAGATATGGCTGAATTTCCAAACAATGCGCTGAAACTTGTCGTATAGCTGTTAAGAACTGTTCCGGGAAGGCCGTCGTTTGCCACGGAATATACCCTGATTGCCACATCCTTGTCTATGTTTTCCGGAGCGAGTGCATATTTAGCAACATAGAAGTTGATGGAATTGAGCGTCACGCTGACGTTGTTTGGCAAGGTGTATTTTTCTGAAACGCGCTTGTAGTAATCATTTAGCCCCAACAAGTAATTGAAATCGCTAAACGTGTAGCTGTCTAATCCCTCCGATGGAGTGACGTTCCAGACGAAATCAGAAACGCCATCGTGAGGCCTAACCACTTGCAAGTCGGACGACAGATTGGTGGTTCCGCCATTTCCGGTAAGTTGCAGCCCCGCCGATTTGCTTCCATCTAAATCGTAAATGACAGTCACTTGAGGATCGGCAGAGTTAGCCGGAGTGGCATCGGCAAATGACCAAGAATACGAGTTCGTATTGCTTGCATTCACTGCCGTGTATGTCAAAGGCTCTTGAGGAGACAAATAGATTTGATTATTATCGGACGTGGTGGACCAAAGCCCCCCATTCCATGTGTAAATTTTCGCACTGGGAGGATAGACGATCGGAGTACCCTGATTTACTGCAAACGCATCAAACTAGACGAAATTAACATCTGCGACACTTGTTCCATGGTTGATTCCAAAATAATAATTTCCATCCGCACTCGGGGTGAAAGATCCTTGAAGCAATGTCCAATTTGAATAGGTCGTGGCATTAGCCCCAGATTTGTCAATCAGCACTGTCGTCTGGCTGCTTTCTGTCTGATCCGAGCCAACGGTGATTTTAAATTCGTCCTTCGCTCCATTGTAGCCGGGAGCATACACATAGATAGAGACAAAATAGGGCGTCCCCGCCGTAAGCGCGAAGGATGGGGAAAATGCCCACATATTCCTCGGAGCTAAACTACTGTATTGTGAAAACAAGACATAATTGCCATAGGGTGCATTCACGATAGTTGTGGCTTTGGACAAGTTCGGGTCGTTGTCAGTGATTAGCCAGCCGTCCGAAGAAATGGTTGGTGTTTCGAACGAATAAAAATATGGCAAGGTTGCCAACACAGCCGAACGATGAGTTTTTGTTTTTAGATCATTTGCTTGAAGCAGGCTCTTTTTGGCAAAGGCCTCAACCCACACCGATTTACGGAGATCCCCCAGCTTTGTGGTTCCCGCAGCAGCAGATAACAGCACTGCCATTGTACATAATAGCGACAAAAGTAATTTTCTTTTCATAATTGAATGATTTTAGTTAAGTAAATTATTTGGTGAATGGAAAAGATTACAAATAAGTAGAACGTTTTCCATTCCTAAAGACAAGTGGAAAAAAGCAGAACCTGCATAAGCAGACGTTGCTCGTTTTCCCCAATAATCAAGACATTAAGATTCGAAGTCCCTTCAAAGCAGAAGATAGAGCAAAAATGCTATTCAAGCGTATTTACCAAAACGGAATCGTTCTTTCGAACATCACTAAGCCCTTTAACACATACCCATTGATGAAAATTTGCATCTAAGCGGATTCCAATTGACTTACATGTTGATTTCCTTTTCATACATATACGCAAATTTTATTATCTGATTTTCCTTATTATCTATACCTTTTAGAGGCTTATTGCGCAACTATTACGAGTTGTCAAAGACTGTCATAGCACAATCAAGCCTTACACAGACTAATATATCCGAGACACCAAGACCTCATCTATCCCCCTTATCAACTCGTCTCGAAACGAGACTACCCACTTCATATTATCGGAACAATAATGACTCAAATTTCAGGATTATTCATCTAAAAAACAAGCATATATTATACACCCAAAGAGTTACTCTTTGACCAATCCTTTCTCTTAAACAATCTTGGAGCTGTTATGTTTATTTTTTTAAACCTATTTAACTTATTAAGCAACAAAGATACAAATAATCGCGATCCTAACATAGCCTCTTACCCGAATTTAGGTGCAAACGCACCATAAACGGTGCTATCGTGAGAAAAGAAAGGCATATCCTGCAAAATTTGTACAGTTTATCTTCATTCCGAAAAAGGGAAAAAGACTGATAGAAACATCCCGCAAGCCATAGACTACCTCTCCTTCATTCTTTGGTGAACCAAATCTCCTTCACGCTTTTATTCCGGAAAAGCAATGCGCTGATGGAGATGCCAACCGCCAAGGCAAAGAGGAGGGAAAACGTGAGCACTGCATTGTGGGAAATCGTTTGAAGGATGCCAGGGTCTTTGTCGAGGGTTGCCTGGTCGCTTAGCTTGATGAAGCCCAGCATCGACCGATAGGCAAACAA
>MKRS01000132.1 GCA_001897035.1 Bacteroidales bacterium 45-6 | reverse complement strand
TCTTCGCAAGCATCGGATATTTCACCCAAGGTGGCACGCAAACGGGCGGCTTCCACAGCCAGTTCGAGCAGGTTTCCTTGCTTTGTTTTCACGCATTCGGTGATTGCTTCCAAGGCTTTTTTCACGGCCTCGTTGTCGCGGGAAGCCTTCAGTTGGTCAAGACGTTCGATTTGTTGTTTACGAACTTCCGTGTTGTCGATTTCAAGAATATCGATTGGATCTTGGTGTTCCAAACGGTATTTGTTGACTCCGATAATGGTTTGAGTTCCGGCATCGATTCTGGCTTGAGTACGTGCAGAAGCTTCTTCGATACGCATTTTAGGAATTCCAGTTTCGATGGCTTTGGCCATACCTCCCAATTTCTGAACTTCCTGAATCAAGTCCCATGCCTTGTGAACCAATTCGTTGGTCAAAGTTTCCACGTAGTAGGAACCAGCCCAAGGGTCGATTTCCTTACAGATTTGAGTTTCTTCCTGGATATAAATCTGGGTGTTACGGGCAATACGAGCCGAGAAATCGGTTGGCAGGGCGATGGCTTCGTCCAAAGCATTGGTGTGCAGGGATTGAGTGTGTCCCAAAGCGGCAGCCATGGCTTCGATACAAGTACGTCCCACGTTGTTGAAAGGATCTTGTTCGGTCAACGACCATCCTGAAGTTTGAGAGTGCGTGCGCAAAGCCAATGATTTCGGGTTTTTAGCACCAAAGCTCTTCACTATCTTGGCCCACAACAAACGGCCGGCACGCATTTTGGCGATTTCCATGAAGTGGTTCATCCCGATAGCCCAGAAGAAGGACAAGCGAGGTGCAAACGCATCCACGTCTATTCCAGCATTGATACCAGCCTTGAGGTATTCCATACCGTCGGCCAAGGTGTAGGCCAACTCGATGTCGGCGGTAGCACCTGCTTCCTGCATGTGGTATCCGGAGATAGAAATCGAGTTGAATTTCGGCATCTTTTGGGAAGTATATTCGAAGATGTCGGCAATGATTTTCATCGAGAATTCCGGTGGATAGATATAGGTGTTACGCACCATGAATTCTTTGAGGATGTCGTTTTGGATGGTTCCTGCCATTTCTTCCAATTTGGCTCCTTGTTCCAGCCCGGCATTGATGTAGAACGCCAATACGGGAAGAACGGCTCCATTCATGGTCATGGAAACGGACATCTTGTTCAATGGAATGCCGTCGAAAAGCACTTTCATGTCTTCCACCGAGCAGATGGAAACTCCTGCTTTACCCACGTCGCCCACCACACGGGGATGGTTGGCATCGTATCCGCGGTGTGTAGCCAAGTCGAAGGCTACGGAAAGACCTTTTTGCCCCGAAGCTAAGTTGCGGCGGTAGAACGCATTTGATTCGGAAGCTGTGGAGAATCCAGCGTATTGGCGGATTGTCCAGGGACGCATGGCGTACATGCCCGAATATGGTCCGCGGAGGAATGGAGGAATACCGGAAGCGTAGTTCAAGTGCTCCATGCCTTCCAAGTCTTCTTTTGTGTAAACCGGACGCACGGGGATCAATTCCGGTGTAGTCCAATCGGCTTCGATACCGTTGTCTGCAAGCCATTTGCTCGCGTTCGTGGCGGCAAATCCTGCACTTTTAATATCAATATTTTTGAAATTTGGTTTCATTTTCTTGAGCTTTTAGCTGATAGCTTTTAGCTGCCAGCTATTAGTTGTGTAGGCTAATAGCTAATGGCTAATGGCTAATGGCATGTTTAATTAATTAATTCCCAATTTAGCGTTGAAGATTCTCAATGTTTCCAACACGTTGCTACGCACGTTGATAAAGTTTTCAATTCCTTGAGCTTTCAACTCGTCCGTGCAGGCAGGAGCACCGGCCACAACGAATTGTTTGTGGTTGGCTTCAGCCAGTTTGTAAGCTTCAGGAGCGTAGTCAGCATATTCGTCGTCGCTGGAGCAAAGCACGATGATGTCGGCTTGCTTTTCGAGCGCGGCGTTGATACCTTCTTCCACGGTGGCAAATCCAAGATTGTCGATAATCTTGTAGCCTGCGCAACCGAAGAAGTTGCTGGAGAATTGGGAACGAGCCAAGCGCATGGCCAAATTTCCAATAGTAAGCATGAATACTTTGGGCGCACCCGATTTTTCGGTAGCCAGACGAAGCTTTTCGAATTCGGTGGCCAGGCGGGTGGTTGGCAAAGGAAGTAGATCGCCCGATTTGCATCCGCATTCTTCATTGGAAAGGATAATCTTGTCGCCAGCCTTTTCGGTGAAGTTCGGGAACTGGTTGGTGCCCAGCAACACCTCCCGGCGAGTGGCCACAGCCCCGAAGCGGGCATCGGCTGAAGCTTTCACGGCGGTTTGCACGTCACCGGCTTTCAATGCTTCGT
>MKRS01000131.1 GCA_001897035.1 Bacteroidales bacterium 45-6 | reverse complement strand
GACAGAATGTTTCTGTACAACTTCATAAAGCGGGTGGAAGTCATCCGCTTGTTCACCTTGTTCATCTGCGGATCGGGAAATGTGATCCAGATCTCGGAAACCTCGTTGGGCGCAAAGAAATGATCCATCAATTCGATATGCGTGCGAAGGAAAGCCACGTTGGACAGGTTTTCGCTCAAGGCCTGCTTGGCTCCCGCCCACATCCTGGCTCCTTTTATATCCACTCCGATGAAATTCTTTTCCGGAAACAGCTTGGCCAGTCCCACCGTGTATTCGCCTTTTCCACAACCCAGCTCAAGCACAATCGGATGGTCGTTGTGAAAGAACTGTGCATTCCATTTGCCTTTCAGATCAAAGCCTTTTTCCTGCAACACCGAAAACGGATATTGAAACACATGCGGATATTCAGACATGTCCGCAAATTTTGCTAATTTATTTTTTCCCATACATAAATCAATACAACAATACGCTACCTTCAAAATGCCCTGCTAAGATTGGACGAAAACGGATTCGGGTGCTCCGAGATCAGCTCTTTTTGGGGGCAAGAAGCATCAACAATGCCCCAGCAAATTCTACCAACCAGCCCCAGCGCAATTTGACCACGCCAGCCAGTGTTTTTTGTAGCGATTTCACAAACACGAAACCGAAACTATCCATCGCCTTGTATTTCACGGCAAAAATCGTGAACACAAAAAACAACATCAAGGCAACGGAGGATATCTTCAGCAAGATGTTCTTATCCAAGACAATGCCAAGCAATGCCACTCCCGACAAAGCCCAACAAATCACGGCAAGCCTGTTGTCGAGTGCCCAATAGTTCCAATTTCCCAAAATAGGGACATGCACCAAAGGCAAGAAGCTACCCACAACGACAATCACCCAGCCCAACCACTTGATATTCGACATCATTTCAATTGTTTTTTTCCTTAAATGAAATTTTATTCCACACAAACACTTTCGGCTTATCGCGAAGGAATGGTTCCAAGGCTGTGTAATCTTCCGAGCCGATGTAATTCCCAATTTCACTATCAGCAGTCAATGAATAATCGGTGGGAGAAAAGGCCAAGATGACAGGATTCATATCCACGGCCTTGATCGCCTCCTTAAAGTCCACCGACTGGTGGTCGGCATCGGGCTTAAGAAACCAGTCGAAAGTCCGCTTCGGCAACAAATTTTGCTCGGGAAGCGGCCTCCAATCCAAGGTATAGAACTGGATACGGCTGTCGCAAGCATCGGAGCAAACAGTTTTCACCACAGCCAAGATCTTGGTGTCGTTCACCAAAGGCAGGATTTTGATTTGAGTAGTCCCCACATCCGATGTCTGGAGCTTGAGGTAATCATTGGAAATGCCAAGGCGTACAATTTGGCCG
This sequence comes from Bacteroidales bacterium 45-6, assembly GCA_001897035.1. Classification (GTDB taxonomy): domain Bacteria; phylum Bacteroidota; class Bacteroidia; order Bacteroidales; family Dysgonomonadaceae; genus UBA1309. The sequence goes on along the minus strand of MKRS01000131.1, from coordinate 990 downwards.
TTGAGCGCATTGTCCACCTTCACCGAATCTGTCGCCGGATCGGCACAAAGCGCCGTCTTTTGCTCCGTTGTGAGTCCCATCACCACGTCGTCGGGTATCGTAAGGATCACATTCTTGATGGTTTGTGAATCGACAGTCATCAAACAGAAAAAAAGAAGAATCGAACTAAAAATATATTTCATAGCATTCATTTGTTTTTTCGGCAATACAGATCGACCGAAGTCATCCATGCTCCTATTTTGTGCCCAAATATAAGAAGATCATCGCAACAATAATCAAAAGAAGATCGATAATTTTGCCTTTCAGGTTCTTTTCACGGAAGAAGAGTATCCCGCCCACGAAGGACACAAGCACACTGCTTCTCCTCACCATCGACACCACCGAGATCATCGCATCGGGATAAGCGAGGGCATAGAAATAGACAAAATCGGCGATTGTCAGGAACAGCGACACCAGCAGGATGTTCCAACGCCACACAAAAGGTGTATTCTTTGCCCGTTTCGGATACCAAAGCACCAAGAGAATGACCCCCATCAGAAGGCATTGGTAGAAGTTGTACCAAAACTGCACAGCCGTGGAATTGAACCTCTGCATCAGAAACTTATCGTACAAACCGCTGATCGCACCCAGCAAGGCGGCCAACACCAGGAAGAAAATCCACTTGTTGTGCGTGAATCGAATTCCCTCCTTTTTGCCTGACAAAGACAGTAGCGCAAAGGAAACAATCGTTAGAACCACCCCAATCCATTGGTACAGATTGAGCCTCTCCCCGAAAATCAGCAGTGCACCCACCAGTGTCATCACCGGACGCATCGCATTGATGGGACCCGTGATGGTCAATGGCAAATGCTTGATGGCAAAATATCCGAAAATCCAGGACGAGAGTACAATCGCGGATTTCAAGACGATATAAAGATGCGTTGCGGTGTTCACCGAAGGCATATAAAAAATGCTGCCTGAAGAGAAAATGCCGGGGGAAAAATGCGAAAG
>MKRS01000130.1 GCA_001897035.1 Bacteroidales bacterium 45-6 | reverse complement strand
TTCTCGGAAATCCAGCTTCTGAAATCATAGTGATTGCTGGAATGGCGATTGAGACGAAGATGACGGTGGCGAATTTTAAGAAGATCGTTTTTCCACATCCAACGGTGGGAGAGATTCTGCATGAGGTGGTGAATGGGGTTGATTGAAATTTGCGAGTGTCTGCCTTATACGCAGGTGCTTTTTTCAAAAATTCCATATAAAAGATTGTCGGAATACCAAGAATTGGTATATTTGAAATAAAATTGGAAATTATGGCAAAAAACACCTCGATATTGTTAGGAGATTATTTCGACAGCTTTATCAGTCAGCAAATTAAATCAGGAAGATTCTCTTCTGCCAGCGAAGTCATCAGGGCGGCTTTGCGGATGTTTGAATACGAGGAAAGCAAGAGGGCTGAATTGGCTAATGAACTAAAAAAAGGCGAAAAATCAGGATTTGCAGAAGATTTCGAACGTGAGTCTTTTTTGAAAGGTTTACACCAAAAACATGCTGATAAATAATGAAATATAGGATCAGCAAGGAAGCATTGGTTGATTTAGAAAAAGTTTGGCTTCATACCTTCGAAAATTGCTCTGCTGCACAAGCCGATCGCTATTTCAACTTGATAATGGACGAAATTGAGTGTATTGCTCAGACTCCAGAATTAGGGAAGGATTGTAGCGACATCCGGGAAGGATATTTTCGCTTGCGGGTAAAATCTCATTTTATTTTCTACAAAATAAACTTGCCGGAAGCAGAAGTGGAAATCATCAGAATCCTGCATCAGCAAATGGACATTGAATCTCGCTTGAGTGAGTGATGCTTTGCTCATTTGACTCTCTCTTTTCCCTCTTCATTCTTAATTGCAAAAAATATCCATCCTTTTTGTGGAATTTCCGCACCACTGGCCTCTATTAGGTAAAGAAAATAATGTAGAACCCGATTTATTAACCTTTCAAAATCTAATGTCATGGCAGAAGTGAATACCGTTAGCAAGGGAGACCGAAAAGGACGACCCACCCGCATGAACCTCCATGTGGACTTCACCCCGATGGTGGATATGAACCTGTTGTTGATTACATTCTTCATGATTTGTTCAACGCTCAGCAAACCGCAGAACGTGAACCTCACTTTGCCCTCCAAAGACAAAGAGGTTGTGGATCCCCCGAAAATTGCCGCCGACAAAGCGGTGACACTTATTCTGGGTGAAGCCAACAACGTGTATTATTATTTCGGCAAACCCGACTACAAAAATCTGGCTTTTCTGAAATCGACCACCTACGATGCCGACGGCTTGCGGAAAATCCTTTTGCAACGCAATGTTTCGGCTGTGAAACGGATGAACGAGCTGAAAGCTTTGCGACAAAGCAAGCAAATCTCGGAAGCCGATTTCACCGAACGCTCCAAACAGATCCGCACCGATGAAAGCGGGATCGCCGTGATGATTAAACCCACGGAACGAGCTTCTTACGATAATCTGGTGAAGGTGTTGGACGAGATGCACATTTGCAGCGTGGGCAGATACACCATCATGGATGTGACCGAAGGTGATAGATTACTGATGGGTAATTTTCAAAAGAGACATGTATGATGTCCTGCAGTTATTTTCAGGATGACACCTGTGAGGCGTGTTTCGAGACTTCCCTTCTTCGCAAACAAATATGCAGATTTTCTGCAATCAGCCCCTGTTTTTACCCGTGATTTTATAAATTTGTCGTCGTAATGAATCAAGTGCACACGATCCGGATTTCCGATCGATGTGCATTTGGATGTATTGACTTACCAGCACATCAACAATATGGCTTCAACTCAGGCTTGGCTTTCGGCCATCCGTCCACGTACTTTGTTCCTCTCGGCAGCCACCACGATATGTGGCAGTGCTGTAGCTTATTCCACGGGTGCATTTAGCCTTTGGATCGCCGTTTTAACCCTTTTGACGGCAACTTTGCTGCAATTGTTGTCCAACATGTCCAACGATCTGGGTGATTTCCAGCATGGTACCGACACCACCGGCGAACGGGTGGGGCCGAAGCGCACCGTGCAAAGCGGCGCCATCACCCCGAAGGAAATGAAGAGGGGGATTGCCGTTGCCATCGCTGCGTCTGCGTTGGTGGGCGCCGTCTTGCTATACGAAGCGGCGCAATTCATCAGCCTGTGGCACATCTTGTTGTTTTTCTTGCTCGGGCTTCTCTCGATTATAGCTGCCATTACTTATACGGCTGGAAATCATCCATACGGCTACATCGGGTTGGGAGATATTTTTTCGTTCACTTTTTTCGGCCTCGTGTCGGTTGTCGGGACTTATTTCCTGCATACGCATACGCTCGATTTTCGCCCGTGGCTTCCTGCCATCGGGATGGGATGCTTCACCGTTTTGGTACTTA
>MKRS01000129.1 GCA_001897035.1 Bacteroidales bacterium 45-6 | reverse complement strand
GGGACACCGGGTGGTGCACGGTGGGGAGCAGTTCAACAAGAGTGTGCTTATCACCGATCAGGTGATCGACAAGGTGGTGGAGTGCATCGACTTGGCTCCACTCCACAATCCGCCGAACTTGGACGGTATTTACGCCGTGAAGGAATTGATGGGAAATATCCCGCAAGTGGCAGTATTTGACACAGCATTTCACCAGACCATGCCTTCAAAATCATTCCTCTACGGGCTACCCTACTCGCTTTACGAGAAATATTCCATCCGCCGCTACGGATTCCATGGCACCAGCCACCGCTATGTCTCGAAACGCGCATCCGAGATAGCCGGCATCCCCTATGAAAACTCCCGCATCATCTCCTGCCACTTGGGCAATGGAGGATCGTTGGCTGCCATCGTGAATGGCCAGTCGATCGACACAAGCATGGGGATGACACCTGTGGAAGGATTGCTGATGGGTACTCGCTGCGGGGATGTTGACCCGGGAGTGATTTCCTACATCATGGACAAGGAGAAAATAGGGACTCAGGCCATTTCCACCCTTCTCAACAAGCATTCCGGGCTGCTCGGTATTTCGGGCATATCGTCCGACATGCGCGAGGTGTTGGGCGCAGCCGCAGAAGGCAACGAACGTGCCAAACTGGCCATAGAGGTGTTCATCCACAAAGTGAGGAAGTACATCGGTTCTTATGCGGCCTTGATGGGCGGAGCAGACATCATCCTTTTCACCGGAGGTATAGGCGAAAACAATGCGGCCTTACGCGAGCAGATCTGTGCCAACATGGAATACATGGGCGTGAAGATCGACAGCACCGTCAACGCAGCTACCCGCGGCGACGAGGCATTTATCAGCACGGAAGATTCTGCGGTGAAAGTACTTGTAGTTCCCACTGATGAAGAATTCATGATCGCAGCCGACACCATGAGCATCATATCTGTAAAGTAAGGAAACCCTTCATACAAAGATTAGTCCTTCAGCGTGCTGCTGGAGGATTTTTTTTGCCACATATAAAAGCAAAAAGTCCTGAAAACCTTCTGTATGAAGAATTTTCAGGACTTTTTTAATATAAAGAACTAACGTTTATTGTTTCGGGACATACCAATTCGCGCGATTCATCAGTTTGGCGCGTATGGCTTCTTTATTCGCCGTATATTTTTTAGCCACAATATTCGCCAGATACGAATTGTCGTTGCGGCGGATAGCTATCCTCATCAGGTCTTGGAAACGGTTTCCTTCAAAGGCTGTCTCCAAAGCCAGTTCCTGCTGAATCTTATCTTCCACAAAGAGAACGGAATCTTGCATAGAGGGCAGCTTGGGTATGATATAATACACTTTATCGAACTTAACAGTACCCAAGCTTCGGGCTCTTATCCCCACATTGGCATCAAATTTGGATGACACAAAATTCATGTAAGGAGGAACCACAAAGGTGGTGTCATGTACGATAGAATCCTGGCCTGTCGATGATTTGAACACCGTTGTCTTAATGTTTCCAATATTCAGCTCACTGCGCGGAATCATTGTCCTGTTGAACAGGTTGCTGCTGTTGAGTCCATATTTCATGACAGCAAAAGCCGCATTGGGCTTGTTGAGGCGGTTCAAAGCCTCGGCATAGCGCAGATACAGCAGGGTGGTACGGTAAACAGTCATCCGCTTGTCTGTCTTATATGTGTCAGTAAAAGGATTCAAGATCAAATATTTGGCAATGTAATAGCTGTGCTTGACACTCGCTGTGTCTGAGGGATCGAATGATGCCCCCTTGGGATCATACGAAACTGATCCGTACTTCCTAAAATCACCGTTCCTGTACAGTGTATGCGCGGTTGTAATATCTGAATAAACCTGAGAATCCCAATTCCTTAACGCAATCGGAGTAGGAGTCAATGTCTTGTTAATGGTCAGGCTATCCAATTGGAAATTTTGGCCATACTGGTTGGTGGCCCCTATATTAGTCATCTGGCTGTATGGGTAATCTCCGAGGTAACCCGAATTATAAATATTGAACACCCCAGTAAAGGCATTATTGACAACCTCCCACGATGCGCTGAAAATAGAGGACATCGTGATGCTGTTCTTATTAATCAAATCATAATATTCCTGAGCCGCATTTTCATATTGCCCCGTCCACAAGTAAAGATCTCCAAGCACAAAACGAACCGGAAAATATGAATAACTGGTACTGTATCCAAAGAGCAATCCCAAGTTCGGATTGGGAACATCCTTGTATGGCAACAGGTCGTTAATCAGTATGGGGGCCAGTTCTTCAAGTGATTTTGCCGGCTGGCTTTGCACGCTCTGGGCGTCGGCAACGCTGAGGATGGCCTTGTCGTAGTAGATGGCTGACCCATAGTTGAGGGCAATCTGCATATAAGTCCAT
>MKRS01000128.1 GCA_001897035.1 Bacteroidales bacterium 45-6 | reverse complement strand
TACGCATCGTTTTGGAAGCCTTCCACAGAAGCGGTAGCCACTTCAATCTGTTTCACCAATTTCAGTTCGTAAGCATCCACCGAATCGAGCTTATACATCATGTTGTAAGGTGTGCGGTGTGTGGCAGAATAGCGCAAACAGCAGAGCGGATTGAGCGCAGCGATAGCTTCTTTCGCTTTGTCGGTATTATCCACACTTTGCGGTTCGTCGATAATCACTATCGGATTCGTTTCTTTAATCAGGTCGATGGGTTTGTAGCCCAACTTATCGTTGTAACGGTGGATAATGTTTGACTTGCTGTTTTCATCTTCACTTTCGAAACTTTTGCGGAATGCATCAATATTGATCACCATAATCTGAATACTGTCACCCGTGGCAAACGAGCGTACTTGCTCTAATTTGGCGGCATCGTACACAAAATAATCGTACACTACATTCTCGTATTCGCTTTTGAAGTGCTCTTTGGTGATCTGTAAGGATTTGTATGTACCCTCTTTGATGGCGATGCTCGGCACTACAATGATAAACTTGGTAAAACCGTAACGCTTATTGAGTTCAAAGATCGTTTTCAGATAGACGTAGGTTTTACCTGTCCCTGTCTCCATTTCTACGGAGAAGTTCATTCCCTCTTTCTTGAAACTCTCGGCGGTCGATTGCGGCACGCCGTTACGCAACTGAATACGTTGGATATTGGCAAGCATATCTTCCTCAATCATTTTTAAAGAGTTGCCGATACCGATAGTAGCGCTTTTCCATAGCGAACTTTCTTCTCCCTTGATGGGCGTGATAGAGAAATTGCTTTGGAAAATCTCTTCGCCTTCAAATATATCGCAGATACTATTTACTGCGTCGTCTTGATATTCGAGGTGGCTCTCGAATTTTAATGTCATGTTTTTAGTCATACAGTTCCTCTCTTTATACGCTTGCCACATTTGTAATACCATGCTGTTTCAGGATCAGCAGCGTATTGGTTTTCACTTCATCCGAACCATTGAATCCTGCTTCTTTGAATACCACTCGGCAGTTGCCGTCTATACCTTCGGGGCTAACCTCTTTATAGAGCTTGCCGATACCGTCGGCAACTGCCGTGGATAGACTGTCTGCCAAGCAGACAATCAACGAGCCGGCTCCCATTTCGTAGACTGTTTTTCCATCTATGGTGTGACGTTTAATCTTTTCGGTCAGTTCTATGCCGTACTTGATCAATATCTCGTATAACAGATCGTCTTCGCTTCTATCCTCTTTGATGTTGAACAAGGATTTATTGAGCGCAGTCTCCAGATTATCAGGATCGCTATCCCAGGCATTGATATTCGAACTGTCAAGTTTGAAGACTTTAAAACCGGTGTCAAGTTTATTTGGTTCTTCTTCGGTAAATAGATTACCTTCTTTCTCGGCTTTTGCTTTTTGTTCTTCGAGTATTTTTTTACCGGCACGGCGAATGCGTTCTTTGGCTATTTCGGGAATGGTGGTATAACCAGCCTTGCGTGCTTCGCTCTCTTCGGGCGTAACTTCGGGCAGCTGCACGCAGATATATTTGCGATTGCCACCATCTTCAGCGTTGAGCTGCATCACAGCATGAGCGGTGGTAGCAGAGCCGGAGAAGAAGTCGAGGATAATGGAAGCTTCTGTAAAATTTGATTTTACCAAGTTTGATAAAAGTTTAGTCGGTTTAGTATAGTCAAAATAACTTTTGTTAAATAAACTTTTAATTTCGTTGTCGCTATCTTGATTATCACCCCAATCTAACAAAAGGTCTGTGATTGATTTTCGTTTTCCAATTTCATCTTGCCCTACATCTCTCCTCAAACCTTTATTTGCCGTTATGAATAATAATTCATTTAAAACATATTCGTTAATTTTTTCTTGTGAAACAGAAAATTGAGCATTTACTCTAACTTCATTTATTGTTTTCCCGTTTCTATAAGCGACATCGTCCATATATTCGATACTCATTGACTTTATTAAGTATTTCCCTTTTGGTAAAACTCCTTCTTCTCCAATTTTTACTAAAACTCCCTTGGGGAAAATTCTTTCAGAGTACTGATTTGTAAGATTGACTACTTTCTTAGTAGAATCCGAAGTTCCTTCAATTGATAGTTTTTCTAAAAAATGTGCATTTTTCCCATAAACCAAAATATACTCCATAACCTGTGCTGTATGTTTTGCTAAAAAAGAAGGTTGTTTTTTGCGTTTCCATTTCAGGCAATCAACAAAATTCTCCTCCCCAAAAATCTCATCACAAATCTTCCTCAAGTTAGCCACTTCATTATCATCAATTGAAATAAAGATCACGCCATCATCTGTCAGTAAATTACGAGCCAGCTTCAATCTCGGATACATCATATTCAGCCAGTTGGAGTGGTAGCGACCGTCGCTCTCGGTGTTGGTAGAGAGTTTTTTATCTTGCCCCGTCAGCTCCAGGTTTATCCTTATACACAAAGTCTTTCCCGGTGTTGTAGGGTGGGTCAATGTAAATCATCTTTACACGGCTATGGTAGCTCTTTTGCAGCAGCTTTAACACCTCCAGGTTGTCGCCTTCAATGTAGAGATTGTCGGTCGTATCCCAATCCACGCTCTCTTCGGGGCAAGGGCGCAGTGTGCCGGTGCTTCGCTTTTGTGCTTCACGGCGTGCGTTGGCTTTGCCTGCCCAATTGAGGGCAAAACGCTCTTCGGCAGTGTCGCCATAGTTGCCCAACAGATCGTTCAAGGCTTCAAAATCAACCTTTCCCTCTTTGACTACTTCAGGGAAAATCTGTTTGAGTTGTTCCAAATTTTGTGCAATCAAGTCTGCACTTTTGCTTTCTGCTTGGGGTATGATTGTCTTTTGCATAGCTATATCAATTGATTTTTCAATATTTTTTCTTGTTGTTGTAACTCTTTCAGTTTTGTTGTCAGCTTTAAACGGAGGTTGAATTGCGTTTCCGCTTTTACTTCAGCGGTTATTCGTTTTTGTTCCATGCGGTTGGTATTTAACTGTTCCAGCAAGACACGGTATTGCTCTGTTTTCTGCCTGTCGCTTTCGAGATAGATACCTGCCTCGTCGGAAACTGCCAGCATCAACAGGCGGTTTGCCAAGGCTTCGAATAGTTCTTTCAGTGAATTGCAGCGGATGCGTGCTATATCCAACGAAGGCAACCAAGCACAAATAATGCTATCGTCGCCTTCAGGTACAAAGAAACGGGTTATTTGTTGTTCTTCCATCACCCGCCTTGTTCTATCCGCCTGATTGATTCGTTTTACGCACCAATTCACGCAAAAACTTTCGCCACACTGAATCACTAAAAACATCGAAGCCGGAAAGGCTTTCTGTACCATGGTAGCTACCGGCATCGCTTTAGCCGGATTCTTGATACTTACTTCGGCAATGATGATTTGGTCGTAAGCCTGTTCATCATCCATGTATGCAGCCAATCCAATGGTGCGGGTCTGCAATAAACCTTTCATCGTGAGCTTTTCTATCTCTTCACGCAACAACCGTTTTTCCCCGGAAGACAAAGGTGCTTTCTCGGCAAAAAGTTTTTTGCTGATAGGCGTGTTGATTAATGCCCCGGACGGTATGTTGAAGTACTCTATCATTATAGGTTGATTTTTCTTATCCTGTCGGTAAGCTCTTCCATCCTCTCGATAATTTTATCGAATGTTTTTTTGTCTTTATCATAAATGAAACTCTCTTTCATGTTTTCGTAATCTTTTCTCCAACTCCCCATCAAGTGGTCGGGAGGACAAATCCGGATCTGAGCAGGTTCGTGTGTTGTATAGTCAACATCCTTTATGCTGTTGAACTTTTGACGATGATTGACAACGGCTTTGTATAAGTCCGTATCTTGCAACGCTGATTGAGCGAAAGAGCTATCCATCATCTTTTCCAAATCGTATAAATGTCTTGACATCCTATCCGTGCGTGGATTTTCCTTTTGATACTCCTCGTGCAACAAGAATATTTTTTCCAAAAAGGTGCGTTCCGGCAATACAGACTTAAAAAGTGACTTTATTTCGCTATCAATTTCAGGAAACCGGGAATGGATAAGCGTTGCAATTTCTCGATTTTCAAACGGCTCGTCAAGAGACATGGCACTGAACTCAATCTTGACAACCGGAAGGAGGTAATCTATTTTAGTCGGAAGAATACTTTTGTATTTTACTTCTACTAAAGTTACCATATCGCTACTGTTTTTTGTAACAAGCTCAACTTTATAACCTGTTATTCCTTCTGAAGAAAGTATGCTATCTAACTCGGGGAGCAACTTCTCTTCTATGTAATGGAAAGCTTCTCGGCGAATTTTTGTTCGTTGCTGATTGGTTTCTTCAGGTAGATCGAAAAACGAACGACTTATAGTCAAATCTATATCTTCACTGAAGCGACTAATCAATCCCCACGCTTTACTGAGGGAAGTTCCGCCCTTGAATTGCAAAAAATCCGCCCACGAAGATTTTGACAATGCTACCAAAATGGCCGTTACCCACCAATCCTTTTCAATTGCCTGTTCTGCTGAAATTTTTCTGGCCACTGCTGTTTGTTGTAGCAAAACCATTTTTTCATCTTCGCTATAATTCAGCCAAATACTCATTCTGTTACTGTTTTTATGATTGGTAATAGCAATTCTTTCATCCATACCGGCGACAGGTATAAATCGTGCATCATTGTTGCTCGCTCTTCGGCATCACTCTCCGAAAGAAGCTTACTTATTTTGTCCTTTATTTCGTCCGTTACCTGATTTTCTCCAAGTTCTTTTAGTGCAATAATTATCAATGGCAGAAGCTTACCCTTGAATTGAAAGTTTTTCTGAACAACATTTTTGAAAATAATATTTCTTTCGCCAACTTGCACTTTTCGCTTAGCTCCGTTGGTAATATATACGGCGTTCATCGGTACTTGAGTAGAAAAGCCCAAAATATTTAAGGCAGTATCACCGGTTGGCATAATCTGAGCCCTGTCTCGTTCGGCTATTTTGTGGGCAATTTGGTCAATCGTAGGGTGCAGAACACCAAATTGCGTTTTTATGGGATTCATATAGATGCCGGTTGCCACACGAACAATGATGCCTTCATTTTGCAGACGGGATAACGTTCGGGTAACAAGGCTATCATTATTTAAATCTTCAAAATCACGCACAGTGAACAAGTCGCCTTTCTTAAAGCGAGTTACTCGATCTCTAACTTTTTGTGAAATATTCTCTTCCATTATTAAACCCCAATAATATTGTCCGAAATATTCGGTAGATTTCGGACAAAGATAAAGAATTATTTCCGCTTGACAACAACAAATGCCACAATATCAAAATCGCTTTGTGAGGTAACCCCTTCGGCATTGAGCGAAACTAATTCTGTAGAGAAAAACGAAGCAGCACCTACCTCTTGCGATTTACCGATAACGCTCTCAATGGCTAACTGAAAAGCGGACGAATAGGCTTTCATATTGGCATAGTTCTTTGTCTCTTTTTTTAGGTTTTGCGCCAACTCTGCCAGTACTTCCGTTTTGCCCTGACACAGTTTTTTCAGATAATCCAAACAACGTTTTCCCTGCATATAGCCCAAAACAGGTTCTCCACCTTCGCCCATATAAACCAAATAATAAGGAGCCAACAGGCTTTGCCCTTTTTGTTGTACAGAGCTACGCATACAGAAAATAGTTCCGGGAGGTATCTCTTCATCGTCTATTTCAACTACGGTATGAATCCCCAAAGGAATATTCTGCAAATCGACAAGGTGGTTTTTCTCGTATTCCATAATGTCCATCCGGAAATCGTTCATGTTAGTATCCGTAATGGTTATTCCACCTTGGATATCTTCCAAATCGAGTACTGTACTTTGGAGTTGCTCCAGTTGCTTGCGACGATATTCCAAATCGGTCATTTCGTCGTTTTCATTCATCTCTATCAGGTTCTCCTCGCCCGTAGCAGAAATATCGAGTAAGACCATTTTGCCTTTTACCCGGCTCTCAAGGTTAATATACTCGTTCAACTCCATATTCGGCCAGAAGTTGACCAACTGGATTTGCTCGTTTTTTGAACCTAAGCGGTCGATACGCCCGAATCGTTGAATGATACGCACCGGATTCCAATGAATATCATAGTTTACCAAATAGTCACAATCTTGCAGGTTTTGTCCTTCCGAAATACAATCGGTGGCGATGAGCAGGTCTATCTCTCTTTTGACATTCGGATAGGTTTTATCACGCTCTTTTGAATAAGGCGAGAAATGAGTAAGCAGTTCGTTCATCTCTTTCCTTTCTATATCAGGGAAGTTTGTTTTATTTGTCCCGCTTCCTTTTATCAAAGCGGTAAATAAGCCATATTCATCCAATATCCATTCTGACAATTCTTGATAAAGATAGGTAGCCGTATCCGCAAAAGCGGTAAAAACAATGACTTTTTTATTGTCTTCGTTGATCGGGTTTTCTATTTTGCGGGCGATGACCTCTTTCAGTCGTGTCAGTTTTTCATCACGAGCAGCCGATATGGTGGCGGCACTCTCCATTAGCTTCGTAAGTGTATCGCGGTCGTATTCCAACTCTTGTCGCCATTTTACCAAATCAATATCTTGAAGTAATACTTTTACCTTGTTGCCAATCAAATAATCACTTTCATCCTCTTCTATATCAACATTATCTATGGTAATGGATTTATCCGACAATTCGGATATATGTTCTATCTTGTATAAATTTTGATTGACTTGCTCTAATAGCGCTTTTACACTCAGATAAAAAGAATAAATGGAACTCTCCATCCGTTTCAGGTAATTCACCCGCATAAGGTCAACTAAGTTCTTTTCCCGGTCGGACTGCGTAAAAACACTTCCCGTACTCAACTGATAGTCATATTTTGCCGCATATTCCGCTTTTTTCTCCTCTTTCAGTGAAGATACGGGCGAGTAATTTGCCAGATTCAGCTTCCGAATAGCATTGTTGATGTTTCTTAAAGATGGAAATAATCGCTGACTGTCGATATCGGTTTTCTCGTTTATTGGTCTTAAACGTGTTGGGAAACGTCCCACGTCTGCCGAATCGTAATATTTAACGATATGCTTGCGGGAACGGGCAATGGTAAGCATATCCAACAATTTGAAGTAGCGGTTATCCAAACGGTCAAACAACAGGTTGATGTTTCGGTCGGAAGTTTTTGCCCAATCGGAAAATTGCCGCTGAGCCAACTTCATCACATGGGAGATGTTATCAATTCCTTCGTCTTCAAAAACAGTATCTTCTCCTTCGGTAATAAACGATATTTGATTCTTGAGGTCGTTCATGCGATTATTTACCGGAGTTGCCGAAAGCATCAATAGTTTCGTCTTAACTCCTTTTGTGATCACCTCGTTCATCAGACGGGAATAACGGGTCATCTCTCCTTTGGAGGGATAATTATTCCGGAAATTGTGTGATTCGTCAATGACCACCAAGTCGTAGTTTGCCCAATTGATAGCGGCAAGGTCTATATCGCCCGACTTTCCACGAAGACGGGTTAAGTCGGTGTGACATAATACATCGTAGTTGAAACGGTCGTTGATAAGAATGTTGCGTTTGTCATTCTGTGTATAAACCGTCCAGTTGTCGCGCAATTTTTTGGGACAAAGGACAAGCACCCGGTCGTTTCGCAATTCATAATATTTGATAACGGCAAGTGCCTCAAAGGTTTTACCCAGCCCCACACTATCGGCTATGATACAACCGCCATACTTCTCTATCTTCTCAATGGCTCCCATTACTCCATCTTTCTGAAATTTGTAGAGCTTTTTCCAAATCTCCTTTTCCTTAAAGCCGGTCTTGGATTTAAAGATCTTATCGTCGGCAAAGTCAACGATAGAGTAGTGGAACAGATGGTGCAATATCATGTAATAGACTGAATCGGGAGAATAATCCCTATATCCCTTTTTCAGTTCTTCAATAGCCAATTTTGTGATCTCCTTAGTCAGGGTTGAGTCCGTCCAAGTCTGATCATATATCTGTTTGAGTTGGACAACTTCATTATTCCCGTCTTGTAAAATATGTTGCTGCGGATTTTTAGCGCCGATAAAACCTAAGGTGTCTGCACTGAAATCTGCCATCCCTGAATGAATCACACAACCTTCATTCTCTTTTTCAACAAAAATCAACTTAAATCCAAAAGCATTGGGAACTTTAAGCGCACGGATGTGGCTTCTTTCAAGGATACGGCTGCACTCTTCGGCTGCCGTTCTCAACAGCAGTTGTCTTTTAAGCTCTCCCTCCTCAGTCGCACCCCAAAATGAATTATCCATCGCAATGGAGACTCCATTTGCTTTATTTGTTTGCGGATTGGTCAAAAGCAAGATGTTTAAACCCTTAATATGTTTCATCTTTTCACGCAAAAGATAGAAAGCATAGATGCTAAACATTCCGGTACTAATAGAGACAATCGTGCTATTGTCTATTCTCTGTGATAATTCATTCTCAACCGTTCGCCCTTGCTTGTTGTCTAATATCTTCATGCTTAAGCAGGTATTAATTACTCTTTAGTGGTATTAAACAACACTCTCACATCCACATCCAATGCTTCCGCTATAAGCCCGAACACCTCTACCGAGGGCTGCGCTTTGTTAGAACACCACCGGGATATGGTAGTTTCATTTTTAGCTATTCTCTCCGCAAGCCAGCGATTGGTTTTGCCTTTTTCAGCTAAAACAACCTTAATTCTATTTGTAACCTTTCTTTCCGCCATATTTAACTACGCTTTGCTCCGTTGAACGTTGTTTATCTTATAGAGTCAAACATTTGATGTTATTAGATGCAAATATAGCGTTTTAATTTAAATTCTACCGTACACTATTCAATTTATTGTGTAATCGCAGGTAAGGCGAGCGTTAGTGCAAGGTGCAAGTATCTATATATAGATAGACTTGCACCTTGCACTAAACTTAAAACATTGTGATTCAAAACAATTGTTGATTAAAAAATAAGTTGTAACTTTGAACCTGAATTTTATGACGACAAATTGGTGACAATAGTAGCCAGAACTGCCAGAATAAAGAGCAGAAATGGAAACTAACCTAATTTGTACCCCATAGAGATCTTTGAGAAAATAATTCGCTGAATATTAACGGTCTGATGTATTAAGTTCATAATTCGTACGGACCGCCAAGAAAAGGAAATTTGAAATACAGTGGTGGAAGCGTTGAAAAACAGTCAGTTAGGATTTCCTAACCTAAACTGTACCCCCTAAGAGAAATCGAAAGGATAAAACGCTGAAAAAAAGCCAATTAACCCTTAAAGGTGGCTTTCCCGTCCATACCGCAAAATAAAGCTCTAAGTAGATAAATATAAACTACTTAGAGCTTTTTATTTTTGGTTAGGGACGAAATAAGGGACGGGTTTTTATTTTCGTCAACTATTTGATTTATTGATATTTGACTTTTTTTTCTTCGCTATAAAATTTTGGAGATATTTTTTTAATCGCAGAAACTTTACTAATTTAGCTCATGAATTAAGGATTAAACAAGATTACATGAAACCATTTTCAGTAAATCTCTGCATTAGAAGAGATAAATTGCTTAAAAACGGCAACTATCCCATCTACATTTGGGTTAGGGTCATGGGCGAAGAAATAAGAGTACCTACAGGCTATGATATAGAAGAAAGCCTTTGGGATAACAGAGCTAAACTACCAAAGAAAAATCCACTCCGCACAGTTATCGGAAATATAAAATCTGATTTAGAAACCCTTTTACTGACAGAACAAGGAATGGGAGGAGAACTATCTCTAAATACTGTCAGAGACTACTTTGGAGGCAAGAAAAAGATTAAGCCCGAAAATGGTTCTTTCTATGATTACTATCTTGAATTTGTAGAGGATAAAAAGAAAGCTGGCAAAGATGATGATACTATCAGAATCTACAACAACACCTATGCAATGCTCAAGGAATTTGCTCCAAAACTAAGAATTTGCGATGTCAATCTCAAATTTATCGAAAAATTTGATGCTTTCCTTCGGAATGAAAAAAACAATCAAGATGGCGGAAGAGAGAATAAACACAAAAATATTCGTGCCGTTATCCTTGATATGATTCGCCACGATATAAACATCAAAAATCCATATGCAAGTGATAAATTCAAAATGCCGAAAGCAAAAATAAGGGAAACTTATCTTGAATTAAATGAATTGGTTGCAATGAGAAACCTTCTTCCTCAATTTGAAGCCTTTTCTCCACGAAGGATGTCTATGCAAATGTTTCTCTTGGCTTGTTATACGGGCTTGCGTATTTCTGATATATTAGACCTCAAATGGTCGCATATTGACTGGGAAAATCAACGTATCAATAAAAAGCAAGTTAAAACCAAAGATTCGGTCACAATCATTATAGAGCCTTGGGCAAAGGCTATCTTATTGGAGTTTAGCAATAGTAAAAAGAATATTGGAACAGATAAACCAGTATTCGAGAATCCAGTTACATCTAATACGGTAAATCTTCATCTAAAAGAATTTGCGAAAATGGCAGGGATAAAGAAGACAATCTCATGCCACGTTGCCCGCCATACCTTCGTAACACTTCAAATTTTAGCAGGCACTGACGTTTTAACTATCAAAGCATTAGCAGGACATTCCAAGATAACCTCTACAATGGTTTATTTTAATGACTCTAAGAAGTTAGTAGATGACCACGCAAAGAAATCACAGCTATTCAAAAGCAAAAACGACTGATAGATAATTTCTTCAAGATAAATTTGATTTCAAAATACGGCTCAACAAGTCGTGTTTTTTTGTATCTTTACGGCAAAATAAAGGTCAAATGAAATCAAAAGAGTTGAAGCAATTATTTTCACGACAAAGAAAGCTAATGAAAGCTGCTCTTGTTATTAATGAAAAACTCTCCGAAATTCAGCAAGAGATTAATAGCCTAATGCTCCGCCAAATCAACTCCTCTGCTCCAAAGACTTCGAGCGACAAAGATTTAATGACAGAAAAAGAGGTTTGCAACTGGATAGGCAAGTCTAAAGCGACCTTATACCGTATGCGCACCTATCACAACTTTCCTCATTCTAAAATACCTGGACAGAAGGCTATTATTTATAGCCGTAAAGACATAGAAGCCTATATTAAAGCGAATCAGGCAAACAGAAATTTATAATTTTTAGCAGTCGCAAATAGGAGCGGCAAAGGTTGATTTCACAAATGTCAGATTTGTAGAATTACGAATATTTTAGTACAAATACAAAATAGGATTAGCTTGTCCTTTTTCTTTTCTTGGAAGCCTTTTATTCAAATACATTTCTTGAATTTCTTTATCAAACACTTCTTTTCCTTCAAAATAATAGCGAGTCTTACTTTTTCCTTTGAAATATTCAGCGTTTTCTTCACCCTCAACCCTTTGCCAGCCTTTTTCATCAATTTCAAATATTGCTCGAATAATTCCTCTATATTCCGCAACAACATAATCCGCTTGATTTGCCCGATTAGGATTTAGCACCCAACTTTTTCTTGTAATTTCGTAAATATTAGCTGAGGAGTGATAAGTACCATTTATATTTATACAAAGAAGTTTATGAGGTTTATTTTCAACATCTAAAGGCAAACAATTATACAACAATTCTATTTCCTCAACCGTTTTCAAGCCTTTATCCCATTGATTGTACCCTGCAACAATATTGGTTATATTAGCAACAAAACTAAAATCTTTGAATGTCAGAAAGTCGATAAATGCAGATTCCACAAGATATGCCTCTTTCTCCGTCATTCCATGTCTTAAAATATAATATTTAACTTTTTGTCCCTTCCCAATAATATCTCTAATGAGATTAAGTTTATCATTTTCAAGCCAAACTAAAGAAGCTGCCTTTGCGTGGTTAAAGACTCTATTACCTTTACCTTTTCCGATATAAAATATCTTGTTATCCAAAGGGTTAATCAATAAATACACATAATAGCCAAGAGTTTCTTGGGTTAGTTGAGAAAAACCTTCCACTATCATTTTATACAATTATCAGAGAGTTAGCATTTGAATAAATTCATTGTCTTTCTTAAAATCATCATCCCAAATGAATTTAACATGGAGCTTAGATGCCCCTTCCGATAACAGCAAGAATATTTCGGAACCATCTTGAGGATTCAATAATTCATACGGAAAGTGGTCATCATTTGAGAAAATATGCTCCATATCACCCAAATACTCTACTCTGATATTACGAGCAACAGACTTACCTGAATTGAATATTTTTAGCACCCGACTACCTTTGTTCCCTTTTACAATATTGCCTTTTATCAGAGCTTTTTTATTTTCGGATTCCTCTTCATCAATCTTTTTCAACTGATAGGCGTTTAGTTTTTCTTCTTGCTTTTTCAATCGCTTATCATGCTTAAAATACATTATAATCGTCAACACAATTGCGAAAGCCGATAAAACTATGCTAATAATATCCATACTTATTTGAATTTTATATTCTTATTTCCTCTGAAGGCTTTCTTGAACATATCGGATAATTCTTTTTGCAAATCATCTTGAACTTCATTTTTCATAGTCTCAACACTCTCATTGATATTTTCCTGATTGAATTCGACTAATTCGCCATATCCGCCAAGATATTCTCGATTGCACAAATTGCATTTGACATAAGACTTATCTTCATTGAAATTAAAATCCTCTCCACCGCAAGTGGCGCACCTAAGTTGAATATTCCTCTGATAGTTATCTTTCATATTATCTCGATTGTTATTTATATGACGAATTTACATCTTTATTTTTAATTTACAGCACTTTTATATTGAAAGCGAAGCCGAATAAGCTCACGGTGCGAAAAGGCGAAATTTCGGCACAAAAACGACTTGGGCGAAAATTTGCCTCAAAATATACTTCGTAAACCTATCTTCTAAGGCTTCGTTTCACTCAGCCTTAGAAATACGCCAACCTCCAATAAATTAGATGCCCCACAAAGCCAGTTTCACATTTCGAAACTCCTATTATCGTTTACAGTGGTAAAAGCTCAACGAAGGGCAAACAATATACTGTATCCTCAATCTATATGACTTTGCGTTTAAATTACCACAAAAGTTTTGTATTAGCTGGGTAGAGCTTTGTTATTCAATTCAAAATCCAAGTTATTATCTTTGTGCTTCTCTGCGTTTCTTAGTTATTCCGCTGCGTATTACGGCTGATATGCCCAATTCGCAATAGCACCCAATTATATAAGGGTTGTTCTGTACATTCTCCTTACGCTTCGTTTGTATATACGCAAAGAGGGTTTGTTATTTCACAATACAAAATATAGTTGTATAAAGCCAGCCAATAATATAGGCGTTCCAAATGCAAGGATTCGCTATGTTATACATATCTCAACATATACTGTCCTATACTATTCCTTACTTTTCCTGCTTATTAAGAAGAGAAAGACTCTATTTTCCCTCTAAAATGCCTGATAATTCAGCGAAATCAACCTTCTCTTCCTTACTTTTCCTAAACAGGCTTTTCATTATATCGTCATTGAAAGTTTCAAAATTATAATCTTCTACCGAAGCATATTTTTTCAAAACTGTAATTATATCTTTGAAGGCATCACTTTTTGCAGAAATTTTACTTCTTGGCTTTTTGGCTCGTTCGATACACTCTGCCCGATACTCTTCCAAAAACGTTTCATATCCAAAATTTTCCAATCCAAAAATAATATGTCTTTCTTTTGGAGTTAGTTTTTCTTCTTGGTAGCTCAACTTATTAAAGATTACAAACCGTTTGATTTCTCTGACAAAAAAACGGTATAGGTCTGAATAATTATCTAATAAATCCCCAAGATTTTGGATATGCCTCATTTTATGATGGTTGAATGCGTTTTGGTCGTCTAAAGTAAACTCTATCCGCAAAAAGTCATTTCCTTTATCTTGCATTATTTTGAAAGCAGTTCTTCTTCTTTCTTGCTTTATTATGGAAGATTTATCCGCAATCTCTTTAGACTTAGCGTATAGTTTTGCACTCTTTTCAGACCCAATGAAATACAATGTCCCTTCATCTATTCTCTCCGCATGTCGCTCAATATGATTATAGTTTATTACCATCGGTAAAATATCAATTGCTTGAATGCTAACATTAACATTCATCCCGATTTCACATTGAGTTACATTTCCTTGTCTCAACTCGTCAAAAGAGATATTCAAACCTTTAGCAATATTTCGCAAAGCCTTTTCAAATGAAGTTTGGGTTAAATCAAGCAAGGTAGCATTATTGAAGTTCCATCTGCGAATACTTCCCTCAATAGTTACATTTTTCGTCTTAATTGCTTGAGGAACATTTAAGTCATATTTGTCAAGCTCCGTATTATTACGGAGAACGAAATTGTCATATAGTTTTCTATCGGGATATTCTATAAATTCTTTCTTGGTAATATTCTTGCATTTTTCAAAATTCCCAGAGAAATCCTTCAATGTTATTTTTATTCTATCTACCATGCTATCTTCGGATTATAGACCCCAAAGATACAAATTTATTGAGCTACCAATCTCTCAAGCATCACTTTATAATAGGAATCTGAATAGAAATCGTTCCAAACGTCTCCGATAAATATATTTAGGCAGTCATCTACCTTTTCGAGGTCGGGGCGATTTACGTTTGAAAACATTATTTTTTCGTCAGAAGTAAACGATTTCAATTTATCTATTTTCTTGCTAACCAAATTTATATCGACCGTATTTGAGACTTGGGCGGCAACAATTCTACTTTGATTATTTGCTCCCAATATATCTACATCGGCAAAGTTTCCTCCAGTTCTTATTATTTGGTAACAAATTTGATACTTTTCGTTTGCGAATCGGGAACGTAGCCACTCAGTACACATGACCTCAATCGCTGAATCAGTCATTAAAGATATATCTAACGGATATTTAGCTCCGTAGTAAATGCCGTAGATAGCATTTTTTCTCTGATTTACAGCACTAATGGTTACTTGTTGCGGTATTATACTCTTTAGAATCGGATAAGTTCTTAAATCAATGCTCTCAAATTGCTCTCCCCAATTCGGAGTACAATAAACACTTTTCATGTCTAAGCAATACAGCTTAAACTCATTTCCTTCTCGGCAAAACATTTTTGTTCCCTTCTTTATCAATCCTATTTTCGGATTTTTCCCAAGAAAAGAAGCTATAACAATAACATCTTGCTCTTTAACCAAATCAACAAGGCTTACAAAACGTTGAATATAGGGCAACTTGTTATTATACGGAGGATTATTGCCGTTTATCAAAGCATCAAAATAATCTTGGTCTTCCGTTTGTTCATCTTGAATGCAAATAGAAACAATATTTTTCTCATACAAATATTCTAACTCAGAAGCCGATTTTTCTGTATAGTTACAACGAACTAAATAGATAGGCTCCTCAAACAGTGGTTCATTTAGCCAAAGAACTCGGATTATTTTTTCGGCAAGTTCATATAATCGTTCTTTTCTTAGCTCCGCATTTGCTTTCAATAATTCGTGGTCTTCAATCGGAAGGTATTTCTTTATAAAGACATTCGCTATTTGCGTTGCCGGCATTTCCAAAGAAGGAAGCCAATATCTGACATTATTATTCTGAATATCGGGTATCAAAACTTTTTTGAACCAAGAATACAACTCAACGTATTTCCATAGGGGTTGCGAGTTCTCCTTTTGGTCTTTTTCTTGTAATTCCTTGGTAATATCTTCTTCCAAATTAATACCTATTGTAGAGCTTAAAGACAAATAGTTTGGAGAGTTCTCAAAATAAGCAATTATCAAACCTTTGATAGAGAATCGTTCTTTTATCGCAATAACAAAAGCATTTATTGCATCTTGAAGTTTCTTCGGTTCGTTTTCATCATAGAAGATTTTTATCAAATTCTCTGCTTTTGGGGAATATGAACCGTTCTCAATCGCTTTATCTAAGATTGTACGAGTATATAAATTGAAACTATCAATTATTTCACTCTTCCGCAATTTATCAGTTAAAGCATCTTTGCCTTGTAGATATTCATTTACTACTTCATTGAGATTATAGCCTGCATATATAATTTTTGTAAGTACCTCTATTCTCTTTTCTACTTCGACTTGGTTTGCTTCGTAGGAATAAGCCTGAAATAAGGCTTTGGGCTTAATTGTTATGCTTAACTCTTCAAAAGGATTATTTTTCATTTTATTGCTATTGTTCAATTAAATACAAGTTTTAAAATTGGACAAATATAGCAATAATCAACAATATAACCGCATATATGCAAACGTTATTTATGCGGTTACATAGATGCGGAGTTAGCCGTAATTTCGCATAAAATATGATTAAGAAGAAATCTCAAATATCGGTGGAAGATAGCCGTTTATCTCTAATTGGCAATCGGGTTCGTGCTTTGCGGAAAGCGAATACAAGTCTTAGTGCCGAAGATTTTGCCAACGAGAAAGGTTTTGACCGTGTTCAATACTCTCGAATCGAAAACGGAGCAAACATAACAATGAAAACGCTTCTAAAGGTGGTAGATGCTCACAATATGACGCTGAAAGAGTTTTTTAGTGATTTAGATTAGGCTTATTCTTGCATCATTCTTAGATATTCTTCATCTTTCAGCAATCTTTCTCTTCTTTTTTCTTCTGTTTCTCCAACACAAGAAAGTAATATAATACTGATTATTGGAGTTAGACAAAATGAGAAAACAGCCCAATAAAAAGAGTTTCTCCCCATTCCTACAAGCCATTTCGTAAACATAATATAGCAATACCATAGCGTTTACAATGATTGCTATAATAAAGATAACGGCAAGGAAAACGTTCGAAAAAAAATAACGTTATTTAACCACCAAGAAAAAAGATTGGGAAATTCAAGGGACGGTTTAAGGGACGGAAAATTTGATAACGAATGACATCCTCACGTTCATGACCTCAAAATATAAATCACATAAACAATTAAAAACCACAAAAATATCAATCAATAGAAATCATTTATATGCAATAGTGAGCTACCGTCCATACCGCCAAGAGCGAAAGCGAATTAAAGCAAAGGTCTGAAAGTCAATACTTTCAGACCTTTTTCTTTTTAGCCGTTGCCCACGAAAAATAGCAATTTAACGCACTATTCACGGTACAATTCGTGGGCTTTTTTAATATCCTGTTTTTGCCCACGATCAGGGTTTATATTCGTTGATTTTCAGAATTTTGCATAGCTTTCAAATGAACTGTAACAAGTAATTTTGTAACAGTAAAATTTCAAGCCCATGAATGCAATTCAAACAACGTTCAGTTTGCTTTATGTTATCAGAAAGCATCGGCTTCTTAAAAACGGGGAAGCCTCTATTTATTTACGTATTACAGTAAATGGCGAAGTCGCCGACATCACCACCAAACGCAGTGTCCGTCCTGAGATGTGGGATCAGCGACGGGAATGCAGTCTCGGAAAACTTCATCGGGACAAAGAGTTAAACCATTATCTGGAAACTATCAAAACTCGTCTGTATCAAATTCATCGGGAGTTTGAAATTGACGGTAAGAGAATCACGGCAAAAGCTTTGCGGGATAGTTTTTACGGAAAAGACGAAGACAGCAAGACTCTTGGTGATGTTTATCGGGAGCATAATAAAAAATGCAGAGCATTAATCGGGATTGATTATTCCCGTTCTACAGTAGAAAAATTCGATACGTCTCTTTCACACCTTATTGAATATATACAATACCAATATGGTAAAGATGATATTTTGCTCTCTGAGCTCAATGGCCTGTTTGTTACGGATTTCGACTTTTATCTAAAGACAGTTCGCAAATGTCAGAATAATTCGAGTATCAAGCATCTAAAGAATCTGAAAAAGGTCGTCCGGATAGCTTTGGCTAATGACTGGATCAAGAAAGATCCCTTCTTTGGTATCCAGTTCAAACACGAAGAAACTCATGTTGAATTTCTGACACAGGAAGAACTCGAAAGAATTATGAATAAAGAATTCGAACTACCCCGACTTGAACTTGTGCGGGATATTTTTGTTTTCTGTTCCTTCACAGCATTGGCGTTTATTGATGTTAAAAATCTGACTCCAGACCATTTGATGAAAGACAACAATGGTGCATTGTGGATACGCAAACCTCGTCAGAAAACAGGTAACATGAGTAACATTCCTGTACTTTCAGTTACTAAAAAACTGATAGACAAATATAAATATCATCCAGAGTGCATAGAAAAAGGTGTGCTATTACCAGTATTGAGTAACCAAAAGCTCAATAGTTATTTGAAGGAAATCGCTGATCTATGCGGAATTAAGAAGAAGCTTACAACACATGTTGCCCGGCATACAGCGGCCACAATTGTATTTTTAGCCAATAATGTTTCTATGGAAAATGTGGCTAAAATTTTGGGACATTCCAGTACAAAAATGACACAACATTATGCGAAAGTACTAGATAGCTCTATCATGCGTGATATGTCAACAGTAGAAAAATGCTTCACACATTCGGAACAATAACAAGATATAGAAATAATGAAGACAGAATCAATATCAATTGTCAACAACAGAGTCATTGTTCCCTCCGGGCTTAATGAAATATGGATGACAGCGAATCAGATAGCCAATTTATTTGAATGCTTTATGTCGAAGGTAAACGACTGATTAATATTTTTTTTGTATATATAGAACCGTGACTTTACTCGGGACATGTTTCTCTTTTCTGCATTCACGGGCATCTGCTACTGAGATATGCGTAACCTCACGGAAGCCAACATAACAAAGGAGAGGGAAAAGACAATAAAATATTTAATGATTATCCGTTGTATTGCCTAAATTGATTTTTGTATGTAACCGAGGCTATCATAAGCCTGTCAAATAAGTTTTCTCCAAAATATCTTCT
>MKRS01000127.1 GCA_001897035.1 Bacteroidales bacterium 45-6 | reverse complement strand
AATAGGCCGACAAGATAGTCACCGCAGGCCTTGTGTGCCTGGGTGTCCGGCACGCGGGGGCCGAATTCCACTTGTGTCGCAGTGTACTGGTAGGCACTGTCGGCATTGAAGGCCGGCGAAACTTGCTGGTAGGTGTATTCAGCCGCAACGGCTGTTGTTGCAGCCTTTTTATTGCAGGCGCAAGCTATCAACAAGAATGAAGCAATAGCTATTGCATGTTTTTTGAAAAGCATAAATCGGTTTGTTAGTTTTTTCTTTTACAAAGATAGATGTTTGATTTAGAATATGGGAGACTTCGGGGATATTTTGCAGCATTCACTTTTCGAAAAACGAACGCCCGGGAATGTGATAACTTTTTCATACTTTTGTGGGGATGGTTAATTAGGCTTTAGCTTACAGCTAATTTAAATTCCAACAACAAATATGCCTTCAAAGAAAAAAGTACTCATCGTCACCCGGCGCGAATTGCGCAAGAACAAGCTTATCAACTGGGTGTCGGAAATCTATGTTCAAATATTGGGTCAGGGTGGCGTGCTTCCCGTGCTTGTGCCCATTGCGCAGGGAACAATCGCCAATCTGTCAGATTACCTCGAAGACTACGACGGAATCCTCATGTCGGAAGGGGGAGATATAAGCCCCGCGCTTTACAACGAACCTTATAGTGTGAGCAAATTGGACGAATACGATCCGATTAAAGATGAAATAGAGATCACTTGTTGTCGCCATGCCGTGGAGCACAACAAGCCGGTTCTCGGATTTTGTCGCGGGATGCACATGATAAACGTGGTATTCGGAGGGAGCCTTCACTTGGATATTCACGAAATCAACAAAAAAAGCGTGCTGCATATCGATTACGACAATTACGACACTGTTCGCCATCCCATAGCCATTGCTGAAGATACACCTCTGTTTCATTGGTACAAGGAAAAGGAAATCCAAGTGAATACCTACCACCATCAAGGCATTAAGAATTTGGGTGAAGGATTGATTCCGATGGCAAAAGCTCCCGATGGATTGATCGAGGGAGTGTTTCATCCGGACTATAAGTTTGTTGTGGGGCTTCAATTTCATCCTGAGCGGATGTATCAAGAATATGCAGGCAATAAATTGGTGTTCAAATCATTTATTGATGCGCTGTGAGGAAATGTGCCAATGTGCCAATATGCCAATGAGTAATTCAATAAATCATAAATTTGCTAACTGCTAACTGTAATAAAATGACTCTAACCTCTTTCAAAGAACTGGCGTTGAAATACAAGGTGATTTTTTTCGATGCCTATGGCGTGTTGCGAAATCACAAGGGGATGCTGCCAGGAATCCCAGGCATGTTCCGGTTTCTGGAAGACAACGACATCGCCTTCTATATCCTTACAAACGATGCCTCGCGTAGTCCGCAACTTTTGGCCAAGGTGTACCAAGATGCAGGCATACCCGAAATCACCGACAAAAAAATTATTTCTTCCGGGATGCTGGCCCGCGACTACATCCAACACAAGGTGAAGCAAGGCCGATTGGCTTATCTGGGTACGGAGGCTTCGGCGCATTACATACAAGGCAAGGGCTTGACAACCGTTTCCATCGCCGAACTGGACATCAACACCAGCGAAGACATCAGTGCATTGATCCTGTTGGATGACGAGGGCTTCGACTGGAACATCGATCTCAACAAAACCCTCAACTTGCTGCGCCGCCGCCCTATCCCCGTGATTGTGGCCAACACCGACGTCACCTATCCCATGGCTAAAAAAGACGTGGCTATCGCTGTGGGGGCTTTGGGAAATATGCTCGAAACCCTCGCCAACAAAACCTTTATCCGCTTCGGAAAACCTGACTCGCAGATTTTTAGCTTCGCTTACGAATTTTGCACGCGGAAAAATAAGGTGACAAAGAACGATATTCTCATGGTGGGCGACTCCTTGGGCACCGACATCATCGGCGGCAACAAGTTTGGCATCGATACCTGTTTGGTGCTGACGGGGAATACTCTTCCCGAAAACTGTGACCTGATGATTCGATCCACTGGAATTATTCCCGATTACATCTGCGAATCGGTGGCGTTATAGGCCCGGGCATTTTTACGGACAAAGAAGCTGCCGATTGCCACAGCGATAATGAGTCCCGTAAGGATAAATGCCCATACATTGGTCTTGCGAGACTCGGCTTCTATTACATAATTCTTGGTGAGAAACTTAAAGCCCGAGATATTCCAGGCGAGCGTGTCCTTTCCTGCGGCATCGCAGTTGGAGCGGAGTATCTTACCGGGCATACACAATTTGTATTGGAATCTCTCCCACACGGCGCTATATTTTGCCTGCGCCAAGCTGTCTCTCGCCCCATTGTCGTGTTGCATCAATTCTGAAAATGCCTTAGTCTTGAAATAAGCATCCAAGACA
>MKRS01000126.1 GCA_001897035.1 Bacteroidales bacterium 45-6 | reverse complement strand
GACTATGTATTCTGATATCCTTAATAAAATAGAGGAAACACCTCTTTCCCGCAAAGAAATATCAGAAGGATTAGGGCAGAAACAAGTTTCCGGACAGCTAAACAAAATATTATCAAAACTGGTCGAAGATAAGTTGATTGAACATATAATTCCAGAGAATAAGAATCATCCCGAGCAAAAATTTAGAATAACTAAACGAGGAAGAATCTTTTTAAAGTTAGTAACAAAGTAGTTAAATATTTCATTATCTTTACGACATAGTTCATTGACAGAATGCATCAAGCTGAAAATCACAGAAATGTGTACAATGCCAGTTCGTGGGCAGTGATTTTCAGACCTAGCTAAGATATTGATTGAATGGTAAATAACTGGTTGGTTCATCTACCGTCCATACCGCAAAATTAATTTCTCAAATGAATCCTATAATCTTGATCGGTTATAGGATTTTTTCTTTCTACTGGAATGCACACTCAGGCTGCTTCAACCTTCCGTCCGCCTGCTCCTTTCCTTACAAAATGACTGTGAAAAATATTTTTCGCATAAAAATGCAAATTCCTTGTAACAATCTTGCCAACATAAGCGTCTATCTTTAAAAAGGTGACAATGCAGACACCTGAAAAATATTAACAACTAATATAAAAGCCTTATGAAAAGAACAATTGTCCTTATGTTTTTCTCCATGTCAATGGTAGCGTTCGCAAACGCTCAGAACCTCGACAAGCTGGTCAAGGCCTTTCAAGGCAACGCAAAAGCGGAACACCACACCATTACAAAAGAAATGATGGGCATGATGGCTGCGCAGGCAGATTCCTCCTCACAGAAGAAAGTACCTGGCTTTATCCAGCGAATAGAGAAGATGGATGTTTTCACACTGGAAGATTACCAAGGAAAAGATGCGGGCGGCATCATCAAGGAAATGGAAGGCTACAAGGACGGCAACGGCTTTGAAACATTGATTTCCGTGAACAACGACAAGGACCATGTACGAATCGTGGCTCACAAAGAAGGCAATGCTGTTTCAGAGGTGGCCATCATCGTGCGCGACGAAAAAGACGTCGTGCTGGTGAGATTTGTAGGAAACTTGAACATGGACGACCTGCAATCGATTGTAAACGAGCAAAAAGGCAAGTTCCAAAAACAATGACCAGGGATGAATGCGGAGACTTTCAAACAGATTTTTCTTCCATATCATCAAAAGTTGTTCCGGATTGCCTACCGCTTAGTGGGAAATGCCGAGTGTGCTGAAGACATGTTGCAAGATTCATTCGTGAAGCTTTGGGAAAAACGGGAACAATTGGCTCAAGTGGCCAATACCGAAGCTTTTGCAATAGTGACTTTGAGAAATACATGCTTGGATTACTTGCGAAAACAAAAAGAGGATTTCCTCCTTTTTGAGCAAAGCGTTCCCGAAACAGAATCTTTGCCGGAGCAAATTGAATATCAGGATGAAGCGCAGAAAGTGAAACAATACCTTTCTCGCTTGCCACAAAACCAACAAACCGTGATGAAATTGAAGCACTGGGATGGACTCACCGACGAAGAAATAGAGCAATCCACTGGATATAGCCAAGGCAACATCCGCGTATTGCTTTCGAGGGGACGGACTGCGATTAGAACACATTTTAATAAACTGAGATAATGGCCAATATCACTGAAATAAAAGAAATGTTAGACGCTTTCTACAAAGGCGAAACATCGAGAGAGGAAGAAGCGCGATTGCAAGCCTATTTTTCGGATGACGATTTGCCCGTTGATATGCAAAGGGAAAAGGCTGTTTTCCAAGCCTTATTCGAGCAGGAAGCAGTTCCCGCAGCAGCCGAAGGGATGGAAACTCGTCTTTCATCACTGATCGATCAATTGGAAAGAAACGAAAGCAAAAGAGTGACGGCACGCAAGCCCAACAAGAAGAAAAAACTTTGGCTCGAAATAGGAGGAATTGCGGCAAGCATTTGCCTACTGGTCTCCATCGGTATGTTTGTCATGAACCAAGGCCACGAGAGGAATTCGAGCGCAACAGAGTCTGCCAACCCCGCTTCAAAGCTTAGCCGGGAGGACCAACAGAAAATCAAGGAAGCACAAAAAGCGCTGGAAATGGTCTCCACAAACTTCAACAAAGGGATGGACGGAATGCAATCCGTTTCCGAAAACCTTTAAAGAAACGTTTGTATGTAAAAAAATTGACACACAGACAACATAAGATTAATCGTATGAAACAGAGCATGATTTTCAGAAAATCACCAAAGGCAATGATTAAAACGTCATGCGGCGTTCCATGCCGCCTAATAGAAAAATTTAATCGCATGAAAAAAATACTCTTCATTGCGTTCCTCGCATGTGCAGCCATGCAGGCGCAGGCCCAAAAAGTGGCCTTGTTCGACAAATTGTCGAACGACAAG
>MKRS01000125.1 GCA_001897035.1 Bacteroidales bacterium 45-6 | reverse complement strand
ACGGCAGCAGGCTGTCGGTGAGCTGTTTACTTAAATAATCGGCAACGATTTGTTGTTCATAAACGTTCTTTTCGTTCCACGAAAGAGTGGAAACATCTGTTCCGGGCTTCACCGATTGGGTTCCCGCCAATGCCACAGTGTGGAAGGTGCCGCCTTGTTCCGAGAGGAATAATTCGGGAGTGCTTCCCAACCAGGTGCCTGTCAGCGAAGTATGCGCCAAATAAACAAAGGTGTTGGGATAGGCGGCCAATGCTTTTGCAAAAACTTCCGAGAACGAGAAACCCTCCTGCAATTCAATGTTCCGTTTTCTGGAAAGAACCAACTTTTGAACTCTTCCTGCTTTCAATTTGCTTTGAAACGCATCGAACATCTTGGAATAGTCCTCTTTTGAGGTGGAGTCGTACTCAAGATTAGTGGCTTTTCTATCTCTGCTTTTTATTCTGTAATTTGTTGAAAAACACTTTATCTCATCCGAGCCGAGCAAGAGCTTGTCCGGGCGGATGACCACGATGGGGCAGTTGTCCGTAATACAGAAGGGAGAAATAACGAAGCCAATTTTGTCTGTCAATGCGGCGTAGTTGCCGACGCTATCTACTGAATTGTCATTTTGTATGACCAAATGAATATCTTGGCTTGTAGGCAAACGATATATCGCAAAGGCAACATCATCATTTATCAATCTGTCAAGGATGCTAAAATCAATTTCCATCCAGAGAATCAGTTCATTAATTTGAATAATAACTCTTTGAGCAACTCGCCGGTTGACGACGAGGGGTTGTCCACTCCTTTTCCTTTGGCGTCGTAGGTGCGAAGCAAGGCGATGTTTTCCATTGTCTTCATCACCTTGTAGTTTCTTAGTCCCGTCACGTAGTCGCGTGCTTGGAAGTCGTTCCGCAAACCGAGTTCGCGGGCCAAACCGCTATCCGTTTTGTCGGTTGCCCAGTAGCAAACAAGCAAGTTGCTGAAATAGTTGAAAAGGACAGACAAAGTAACGAGATATGGATTGTTTTTAGGATTTTTTTCGAAATAAAAAGCGATCTTCTCAGCTTTTGTGAAATCTTTATCGACGACAGCCCGTAACAATTCAAAATTGTTGAAATCCTTGCTCAGGCCAATGTTTTGTTCGATAAGCTCCGGCGTGATGCGCTTTTCGTTGGGGGGAATAGACAGCCTCAGTTTGCCGATCTCGTTGACCACTTTTTGCAAGTCGTTTCCCAAGAAATCAGTCAGCATTTGCGCCGATTTTGCGTCTATGCCCAGCCCGAGTGATGCCACATGCGCCGTGATGAAGGCTGGCACCTTGTTTTCGTAAATCTTGTTGGATTCAAAAACAACTCCTCGCTTGTTGATTTCCGAATAGAGTTTCTTTCGCTTATCCAACAACCCATGCTTGTAATTGAGCACAAGCACCGTGCTTGCCATCGGGTTGTGGAGGTAGGATTCCAACACTTCAATGTTTTTCAATCCCTGTGCCTCTTTCACCACGACCAACTGGCGCTCCGACATCATTGGAAAACGTCTCAAAGCCGAAATTAGCGAGTGCACGTCTGTGTCCGGTCCGTAAACAATTGTTTGGTTGAAATCACGCGATTCTTCCGGAATGACGCACTCATTCAGCAAGTCAGTTAGTGCATCTATGTAATAAGATTCTTCCCCCATCAGGAGGTAAACAGGTTGAAACTCGCGAGCTTCAATGCTTTTTTTGAGTTGTTCAAACGTCAAAGTGTTTCCCGCAGCCATTCCCCTGTCAATTATTCTTCTTCAAAGCGAAGGTGCTTCACGGTGCGCCCATCGTTAATAAGCGTAGTAAGTGCTTTGATTCCGATCATCACGTGTTCTTCCACGAAGTTGGCTGTCACTTTCCTGTCGCTCGCTTCCGTTTTCACCCCTTCCGAAATCATCGGTTGGTCGGACACCAGCAATAGGGCTCCGGTGGGTATCTCGTTGGCAAAACCACAAGTGAACAAAGTGGCTGTTTCCATATCGACAGCCATTGCACGTATCTTACGCAGATAGTCCTTGAATTCTTCGTCGTGTTCCCATACGCGACGGTTGGTGGTGTAAACAGTCCCCGTCCAATAATCGCGGCTAAAGTCCCGTATGTTGGACGACACGGAACGCAAGATGCTGAATGCAGGAAGAGAGGGCACTTCCGGTGGAAAATAGTCGTTCGATGTTCCCTCCCCGCGGATGGCGGCAATGGGAAGAATGTAGTCACCCAACTTGTTGATTTTCTTGATTCCGCCGCATTTTCCGAGAAAAAGAACGGCTTTCGGCTGAACGGCACTCAGCAAATCCATCACCGTGGCTGCGTTGGCGCTGCCCATCCCGAAATTGATAATTGTGATGCCATTGGCCGTTGCATTCGGCATGTTTCCCTCGTGCCCCACAATTGGG
>MKRS01000124.1 GCA_001897035.1 Bacteroidales bacterium 45-6 | reverse complement strand
AAAACCACTTTCCTGAATATTGCCAAAAAATATGCCGACTGCGCCATCCGCGAAGTGGGCGACAAGCCAGGCCAAGTGATGGTAGTTCCGGGGCATCAAATCGCCGAGATGGCCTTGTCGAAGCTGTATGTGGTGACAGGAGAAAAAAAATACCTCGATTTTGCGAAACTCTTGCTCGACAAACGCGGCTACACCGAACACAAGGACGAATATAGCCAATCGCACAAAGGTGTTCTGGTACAGGACGAAGCGGTAGGCCATGCCGTTCGTGCGGCGTATATGTATTCCGGAATGGCCGATGTGGCCGCCCTCACCGGCGACAAGGCATACATCAACGCCATCGACAAGATTTGGGAAAATATCGTGACCAAAAAACTCTACCTCACGGGAGGCATCGGGGCCACGAGCAACGGGGAGGCTTTCGGCAAAAACTACGAGCTTCCGAATATGTCAGCATACTGTGAAACCTGCGCCGCCATCGGAAATGTTTACCTCAACTACCGCCTGTTCCTGCTGCACGGCGATGCCAAATACTACGACGTACTGGAGCGAACGCTTTACAACGGACTCATTTCGGGTGTTTCGCTCGATGGAGGAGGTTTTTTCTACCCCAATCCGCTTGAATCCATCGGCCAACATCAACGTCAGCCCTGGTTCGGCTGCGCTTGCTGCCCGTCCAACATTTGCCGCTTTATCCCGTCAGTTCCAGGTTATATCTATGCCATACACAACAGCGATGTGTATGTCAACCTGTTCATGTCCGACCACGCAAACCTGACGGTGGACAACAAGGCTGTCTCTCTCGAACAATCCACCAATTATCCTTGGAATGGGGATGTCAGCATTGCTGTGAACCCCAAGAACAAGCAAAATTTCAATTTAAAAATCCGCATCCCGGGTTGGGTGCGGGGACAAGTTGTTCCGGGAAACCTGTACAGTTACAGCGACCGCAAATCCTTGTCGTATTCGGTGAAGGTGAACGGCCAACCCGCAACATCGACCATCGAAAAAGGATATTTTTCCATAAACAGGATATGGAAAAAAGGGGATAAAGTGGAAATCCATTTCGACATGGAACCTCGCACCGTGAAAGCCCATCCGCTCGTGGAAGCAGACAGAGGAAAGGTGGCCGTGGAAAGAGGACCAATTGTGTATTGTGCCGAATGGCCCGACAACGACTTTAGTGTGCTGAACACGATCCTCGGCAAAAAGCCGACATTCACGGTAGAACAGAAACCCGATCTGCTGAAAGGAATCACCGAATTGAAGACCGATGCTCAGATATTGAGTTACAACCAGCAGGGAAGTATTGACGTGAAGAACGTGAAGCTCACCCTGATTCCCTATTATGCCTGGGCACACCGTGGCAGCGGGGAAATGGCTGTGTGGCTTCCCAACGAACTCAGCGCCAGCCGTCCCCTCTCCCAGCCCACCGCAGCATCCGAAAGCAAAGTGGATGCCTCGCACCGGGTGAAGGCAATCGCAGCCATCAACGACGGCCTGACTCCCAAGGACGAAAACGACCGCTCGATCCCCTATTACCATTGGTGGCCCAAAGCCGGCACCACCGAGTGGATATCCTATACTTTCACTTCCGAGAAGACAATAGATCATTCCACCGTTTATTGGTTCGACGATGCCCCCTGGGGAGGTTGCCGCATTCCGAAAGCATGGAAAATCTATTACACGGATGCAAGTGGAAATTGGATTCCGGTTGAAAACACCAGCGATTACCGTGTGGAGAAAGGCATCGGCAACGAAGTAAATTTCAAGCCTGTCACTACGAAAGCTTTGAAACTTGAAGTGCAGCTTCCCGAAGGATTTGCATCCGGCATTTACGAATGGGCGGTGGAATAGACAGACCTGACCTATGCCATTATCAAGCCATCAGATGAAGATACCAGAGCTACGCTTCTGCAAGAGTGATGCGGGTGATCTGCGGAGGGGTTAAACATCTCAATTTTTTCCCAGCAAGGCAATTTTTCCGGCTCAGACAAGCCTCTCCATTTTTCCTTGTAGAAAATTGAACACGCACACCCCCGCTGCAAACGAGGAGCAGTGGGTGTAGCGCATCTATTCCCCGCAGGGGAAACATCATCCATAACCGCGGGTGCAGCGCAGCGGAACCCGTGGACAGCGACACAAGGATGAAGGATTGAGGGATTGAGGGATTGACAGGGCTATGCCCCTGAAAGACTGCTAACTGCTAACTGTCGACTGTTGACTGATAACTGATGACTGATGACTGCTAACTGCCAACTGACACCGCTCATTCCCCGCAGGGGAAACACCATCCATAACCGCGGGTGCAACGCAGCGGAACCCGTGGGCAGCGCAACACCGCACCGCCTCAAGCCCCGCAGGGGCGGCATAACAGGAAACAAAACTTACCACCGGAC
>MKRS01000123.1 GCA_001897035.1 Bacteroidales bacterium 45-6 | reverse complement strand
ATATTCAATGAATGAGAATTCTTATTGTAAATACATTCGAGCGCAAGGGTGGGGCGGCAGTGGCTGCAAACCGGCTGATGCAAGCCTTGCAGAAAGAGGGCTGCGAAGTCCGGATGCTTGTGCGAGACAGGCAAACGGACGATTCTCGTGTGATGTCGGTGCGCACAAGCTGGGTGAAAGGGAAGCTCGTCTTCTTCCGTTTTGCATGGGAACGCTGGGTGATTTTCCTGAACAATGTATTTAACAAAGAAAACCTCTTTCAGGTATCTATTGCCAACACTGGTAACGACATTAGCACCCATCCGTGGGTGACAGAAGCAGATGTGATCCACCTCCATTGGTTCAATCAAGGGTTGTTGTCGTTGCACAATATCCGCCAATTGAAAAGCTTGGGCAAGCCCATTGTGTGGACCATGCACGATATATGGGCTTTCAGCGGGATATGCCATTATCCCGGAACCTGTGAAAAATACCTGACCAAATGCGAGAAATGCCCGCTCCAAAAAAAGAAAATAGCGGATCTGGCAAAACTGACGTTTGAAAAGAAACAACAAATTGTGGGTGAGGGTATTCAGTATGTAGGTTGCAGCCAATGGATTGCCTCCTGCGCCAAGCAAAGTGCCTTGCTCCGAAACGCTTCGATTACAAATATCCCCAACCCGATAGACACGGACTTGTTTTGCCCCAAGGACAAACAGAAGGTGAGAAGCGAGCTGAATCTGCCAGCAGAGAAAAAACTACTTCTTTTTGCTGCCGCCAAAGTCTCCGATTCCCGCAAAGGTATCCACTATTTCTTGGAGGCATGCAAGCTGCTGCAAGGGCAAAATGTGGAGGTGGTTTTTCTGGGCGGAGACATCGATCCCGAACTGCTCGAAGCCCTTCCTTTGCCTTCGCATGTACTGGGATATTTACACACGCCAGCCGACATTTCGGCGGCCTACGCTGCCTGCGACCTGTTTGTCATCCCTTCGCTGGAAGACAACTTGCCCAACACCGTCATGGAGGCTATGTCGTGCGGTACCCCTTGCATAGGATTTAACACTGGAGGAATTCCCGAAATGATCGACCACCAGCAGAACGGCTATGTGGCTGAATACAAGAATGCAGCCGATTTAGCCAAGGGCATCGTGTTTTGCGTCGAAAATTACTCCTGGCTAAGCAAAGCATCCCGGGAAAAAGTGGAGGCTTGCTACCGCGAGGAAGTCGTGGCGAGGCGATATTTGGAAATATACAATCAATTACTCGGAAAATAAAACTATGAATCTGTCGATACTATTGAGCAATCTTCGAGGCTTTTTGGCCAAAAGCTTTCTTCCCCGGAAAAAATGGAAAACATACGAAAAATGGGCAAGCAACGGCTATGTGCACAATCCGACGGTGAGTTTTGTGATACAATCGCACGACAAAAGTGCCGAAGTAATGCTCCTCGTTACCAAATTGAGGGAGTATGCTTCCGCCGAGATCATTGTCATTGACGATGGCTCCACGTCGGCCCACAGCAAACGGCTTGTTGGCTCGCTGACCCGTGGCAATGAATTCGTTCTGCGCATGAACGACCTCTATGAAGTGGTTTCCTACGACCGCGCCATCCGTTTCGCCCGGGGTCGTTATGTGGTGCTGATGCAAGACGACGATGGCTTTGATGATTTAAGGTGGGTAGATGAGGCGGTCTCTCTTTTTGAAAAATACCCCAAAATGGTTCTCCTCGGTGGACGTGACGGATTACGCTACGACTCTTTTTCATCGGAAGGCATCAAGAGGGAGCTGGTGGCTTTGCGAAACAAGGAAACAGCATCCGGTTTCCAGTTTGTGCAAACAATCAACCGGGCTCCGATGTTTATCCATCGCGCCTTGTTCCTCGATCACCTGGAACACATCGATTTTTCGTATGCTCCGTTTCAGTTCGACGATGTGGAACTATGCCTGCGGGCTTGGCAAAAAGACTTGCAGGTGGGATGGTATCCGGTGTGGTTCTACAGTTTGTCGCAAGGAGGCATGAGAATAGGAAACCGCGGATTGGGGCAAGAGCAGGCAAAGAAAAACACGGAAAAACTAAACCAAACATATCGCGCAGGAGACTTGGAACAAATCAACCGCCAAGTGGAAGAAGCCAACCAGTTGTTGAAAACTAATCAAAAGAAATAGGCGTATGAACTTGACAGACAGAGATTATTGGAAAGAATATTGGTCGCATTACGAGTATGAAAAGATTCCTTCAAAAGTGCCTTTCAAGAAATTTCTACCGCTCGTGGACGGGGCAAAAAGCTTCGTTGAGATCGGGGGATTTCCCGGCACTTACGCCGCTTATTTCTACAAGCAGGGATGCCCGGATGTGACCTTGCTCGATTTTTATATCGACAAGGAAATGGTGAACCATTTTGAGCAAATCAACGACATTCCCCAAAA
>MKRS01000122.1 GCA_001897035.1 Bacteroidales bacterium 45-6 | reverse complement strand
CGGTTTGTTTTCCTTGTTGGCATACACCCGGAAGACAGAAAAGTCGCAAGTATGCCTCGGCCACATCCAGTTGTCAGTTTCGCCGCCGAATTTCCCCACCGACGAAGGTGGTGTCAGCACCAAACGAATGTCCTTGAACACCTCGTAAACAACGAGGTAATACTTGTTGCGCGAATAAAAAGGGATCACTTTGGCACTGAGGTAATCGTTTCCTTCATACTCTTTCAAGATCTCTTCCCGTGCCTTAGCTATTTTGGCGTCCCTCGCCGGCTCATCGTCCGCTTCGGTTACTTGCGACAGGACTTTTGCCGTAACGTCTTCCGTTTTTTTCAAAAATTGAACGGTGAGATCCTTGCAGGCTAACTCTTTTTCAAACGATTGGCTAACAAATCCATCTTTCAGATAGTCATGTTCTACCGAACTTAACTTTTGGATGGCTTCGTAACCGCAGTGATGGTTGGTGAATACCAAGCCTTCGTTGGAAACAGCGACGCCGGTACAGCCCGCTCCAAAAATGATAACTGCATCTTTCAACGACGGATTCTGCTCGTTGTATAAACTGTCTGTCGGAAATGTGAAGCCGAGTTCTTTCATTCGGGCTGCACTTTGGCGGTTGAGTTCTTTGAGCAACCACATTCCTTCATCGGCAAGAAGCGAATGGGCGAGCAAGAACACTCCGAGTAGGGTCAGAATTGTTTTTCTCATAATTTTATTTGTGAATTTGTGAATCTTTAAATTCGCAGATCGGCATTCCCTCACCTCTAAGTATTATGCCGTTACTTTTTGCGGCGAATGGCGGGCAATGCCTTTTTAGCCACAAAAGCCAGCATGACCAGCAGCAACAAGGTACGAAATCCCAAGCGGAGATATTCGTTCTCAACGGGGAGATACATCCCAAGCGCATAAAGGACAGCTGTCAGGACAAAGTAGAAAGAGATGCTACGCATGTCATAACGAATCGGGTAATGCTTCTGCCCGATGACAAAAGACAAAACCACTATCACCGCATTTCCGATCAGCGTGGCCCAGGCGCTTGCCATATAGCCTATGACCGGGACAAAGATGATGTTGAGGGCCACCTGGATGATGCACCCGAGTACCGAAAAATAAGCCCCGAAGCGGGTATTGTCTGTGAGCTTGTACCACACCGAAAGGTTAAAATAGATGCCGAACAATATTTCGCCAAGCATGGCCACCGGCACAATCTTCACCCCTACCCGAAAGTCGGGATGCACGATATACTTCAGGATGTCTATGTAATACATCACCCCGAGAAAAACCAGCAGGGCAAAAAGGATGAAATATTTCATCACATCGGCATACGATCTCTTGTTGGCCTCCAGCTCGTCCTTTTCTTTGTTTCTGGCAAAGATGAAAGGTTCGTAAGCATACCGGAACGCCTGTGTGAACATGGTGATGATAACCGTGATCTTTAGGCAGCCGCCATAAATCCCCATCTGGCTGCGCGCTTCGCCTACATCCTTGAAAAGATAGGGAAAAGTGAGTTGAGAAACCGTCTGGTTGACAACGCCGGCAATGCCCAGGATCAGCAGCGGGAAAGAATAGGCGAGCATCCGCCTCAAAAGTTTCCCGTCGAAGACGAAAGGGGCTTCGAGGATATGGGGGATGATGAACAGCAAGGTGATAAAGCTGCTCAGGAAGTTAGCCACAAATATATATCCGATCCCGAAGGAAGGCACATAAAACCAATCAACCACGGACGGAGCTACGTTCATCAGCCAAGGGCAAAGCACAAGGAAAAAGACGTTGAAAAAAATATTAAGGAAAATAGAAACCAGCTTCAACGAAGCAAACCGCACCGGACGTTTCTTGTAACGCAAGTAAGCAAACGGGATGCAGACGAAGGCGTCCAAAGCCACTGTCACCACCATTATCAATATGTGTTCGGGATTGTCGGTGTATTTGAGCCACCCCGAAATCGGAGATATGAACACGAAACACAAAAGCACGAACAAGAGCGATGTGAACCCGATGGAGATCATCGACGAAGCGTAAACCGATCCCGCTTTTTCTTGCTTGCTATTGATGAAGCGAAAAAAACCAGTCTCCATGCCGTAAAGCAAAAGCACCATGAACAAGGCTGTGTAACCATAGAGCTGATTGACCTTGCCATATTCAATGGTGTCTGCCAGAACATACATTTGGAGAGGGGCCAAAAGCCACCCGAGAATGCGTCCCAAAATACTACTGACACCATAGATAGCGGTGTCCTTTGCTAAACTTTTCAGATTGTCTGCCATGCCAAAACCAGCGGTCGAAGTTACTTCCTTAAATGATTTGCAAAAGTAATACAAATCAGCGGACAGACCGCCCTCGAGAGTAAAGATTCAGGAAAAGATTCCCGAAAAAAGATTTTAAAGAAATTGAATCCGTGGAAAAATGATAGTTGTACTTTT
>MKRS01000121.1 GCA_001897035.1 Bacteroidales bacterium 45-6 | reverse complement strand
TCTCCAAAATAAATGGCCGCCTCCTGGTTGGCATCGGTTTCCACCGAATAAATGTCGTGTGAGGACAAGTATTTTTTACCCCCTCTTGAATCATACACATATCCGTACTTTTTTTCGCTTTTTGAGGCTCCTCGTTCGGCGTAGGCTCTGCCTACGTCGCAACTAAAAGAAAAGCTCCTGCTTTTCATCATAGAAACGCAAATCTGCCAAATTCAAGGCAGAGCCTTGATTCTAACTACGACATAGCTAAAAGCTATGCCGAACGCTTCCGCACGCAGCCTACGCCCATCGGGAGATTAAAATTGGCTACGCCTAACGCTGTTTCCGCCTCGACCAGCTCCATTATATATCCGTGGTGACGGGATAAAACCTACGCCGCAGCCAAATATTGCAGCCTAGGGGTATCGGGGAAACGATTTGTTGTCATTTGCTGTAGCGCAGCTCTGTAGGCGAACAGCTCGGATCCAATACAATAAAATTGTCAATCAGCATCGCATCCCGGATAAAAAAATAGACGGGTTGCATTAATTTTTCATCCATCAATTGCAGCTTGTTTGTCCGACCGATCCTCTTAAATGTTCCTTTCGAAAACGCATAATCTCGCAACCTGTATACATATTTGTCTGGCGGTGTAAGTTCAATGCTCGAATACTTCCCGTCGTATTTTCCATAGCGCAGGGTTGAATATTTGGAATTCTGCTTTACGTTTAGGGTTTTGCAGTTCCATTTCTTCCAATATTCTCCGTTTTGTTTTTCATACACCGAAAAATTATATTCGCAAAACCCTCGAGAATCAAGAAAGCCAGAAAAAACGACATAAGGGGAATACCATAGATATTTGAATTTTTCCCTTTTAAAAACCTGATTACAACCTGTTCTTTCGTCTGTAAGATATAAAAATTTATCATCTTGCCTAAATTTCCCACTGGAAATCAGGATGGAGTCTGATATTATAGAGAATGCAAAACTTACAAACATTTTATATTTATCACTCCCATATAATATAAGATTAAAAGACATTGATTGCCTGATTGTTTGATCTACATCGATGACACTCCTATGCAGAACTAGACCTATAGGTATAGAGGAGGATGAATTCTGAGAAAAGGTGTGCCCTATATTTAAATTCACTACAAAAAAGAGTAATAATAAACTAAATATTTTCATCTGTCATTGAATTTAATTACCGAACCTATACGAAAAATGATTTGTGTACATATAATTAGCGATGTTATATGCAGAGGGGGCATTTCCTATATATCCAAGGCTATATGCTGTCAGATAGGCATTCAACGCTTTCACACTATTTCCCGCATTAAAATAACTTTGGATTGTATACCTATGAGCAATTATTTCTGAATCTCGCCCTAGAGAAAGCCCCATATTCAGATGGATGGCATGAATCAACTCATGCCCGACAACAGCTTTAAACTGGCCAGGGATATCGAAATTATTAGTGACAGCTGGAGATATATGTATTTCCGAACCGCGGAAAATACCCAATGATTTGGTATATCCAGGAATCTGAACAGGTGAATTACCACTCATTTTCCCAAAATACCCATCCAAGTCCTGCCAATACCCATTCTCATAGTTGGCTTCAGAAGTTAAAGATGCATTATAATCTCCATTTGAATAATTCAACTCGGCTTTGCTCCTTTCGATTAAACTTTCATCATTAATAGAGCCAAAACTTTCCCTATAGCTATCATATGCCTTTTTGGATAAGGGTGTTCCTCCCGATATACCCGAGTTGTAATCCGATATAGTATTTTTCCCCGTCAACCAATTACCACCACCTTTAACAGCAGTACTTCCATATTGAAACCCTGTTGTCAGTCCAGCAATTCCTCCGCTTATCAAACCACTCATCAATCCAGATTTCAAGGCTCTCCCTCCTCCGGCTCCTTGACCTAGAGCGCCGATGGCTCCTGATACAAAACCGCCGGAAAAGCCGCCGGAAAAGCCCGTAAGGAACCCTCCTAAAAATCCTGAGCTACTGCCAACTGAAGCTGAAACCACCGCACTTGCAGCAGTACCTACCCCGAAGCTAATTGCTCCGACAGCGGCACCGGTCAATGCGCCTGCCCAAAAACTACCCCCATTCATTGCCGATACGGCTCCAAAGCTTATAGCACTCATACCAATGGCGATGATCAACAATGCGTTTTCCCCGCTCGGATCTGTGAACTTGAACGGGTTTCCCATCGCATACAGGTAGCGGTTGTAGCCCACCCAGTCCCCCGGGAACGAAATGTACGGGTCGGGGCTGAAGAACTGCCCTGTCAGCGGATCGTACACCCGGCCGTTCATGTCGATAACCCCGAATTTATCGAGATGCTCGTGGCCTGTGAAGCCCCGGTTCAGGATCCATGATGTACGCGAATCGGGAAGTGTGCAGTCGGAGGGGGTGCGCCGCTTG
>MKRS01000120.1 GCA_001897035.1 Bacteroidales bacterium 45-6 | reverse complement strand
GGCGTAAATGCCGTTTGCCGGAATAATTTTCTCTTTGTCTTCCACTTCCACATTGGCTGTCGGGTAGCCGATGGTGCGTCCCACCCTGAATCCTTCCACCACCACGCCTGTCAGGGCATAGTTGTAGGTGAACAGTTTGGCGGCATTCTGCACTTCGCCGCATTCAAGCAGCTTGCGGATGTGGGAAGAACTGATGTGCTGAGACGGATTGTATTCTGTTGCCTGCAGCACCTCGATGCCGACTTCTTCGCCGTATTGCTTGTAGTGGTAGTAGCCCTCTTCGCGGTTGTGACCGAAACGGTGGTCGTACCCCACCAGCAAGGCCGAAACATGGAGCTTTTTCTTCAGTATTTCCTGGATAATCTCTCGGGCCGAAAGCTTCGACATTTCAAGGGTGAAATCCATTGAAATGCAGATGTCAACGCCTGTGGTCTCGAGTTGCTGCAATTTTTCGGGATATAAGCTAAGGAGCTCGGGAATGAATGAGGACTGCAAAGTCTTTCGAGGGTGATTCTTGAACGTAATTACGGCCGAACGCAATCCTTTTTCGCAAGCAACTGTTTTCACCTGCTCAATCAAATAACGGTGTCCTGCGTGTACGC
This sequence comes from Bacteroidales bacterium 45-6, assembly GCA_001897035.1. Lineage (GTDB taxonomy): Bacteria > Bacteroidota > Bacteroidia > Bacteroidales > Dysgonomonadaceae > UBA1309. The sequence goes on along the minus strand of MKRS01000120.1, from coordinate 1,824 downwards.
CGTCGAAAAACCCGACGGTTGCCACCACTGGCTGCAACCCGTCTGTGTGGTTGATGTCAAATAACTGCACGCTGATTTTTCTTCTTATTTTTCTTCAAAAATTTGTCTTAGGTCTTGCTCCTGATTCACTAAGCAGGTTTTGAATCCCAGCTTGGCTGCTGCATCCAAATTGCTTTGCCCGTCGTCGAAGAAGAGCGTTTCCGAAGGATCGATTCCTGAATCTTTGATAACAAACTCATATATGCCTGCTTCGGGTTTGGCGCAGCCGATCTCGAACGAAAGGTAACACTTGTCGAAATATGACTCGATGGGGCGGCCCGAAGGCGAAAACTCTTTCGAATGAGCCCATTCGGCTATCACTGGATTGGTGTTGCTTAAGAGATACACCTTGTAGGTTTTGCGCAATTCGTCCAGCAATTCCAGCTTGTATTCGGGGATGTAGGTCAAGAATGCCATCCAACCCGAATCGATATCTTCGTCCGAAATGTGTTGTCCGAAGGTACTCCTGAACTTGTTGTGGAACTCGTCTAATGAGATTTTGCCTTCTTCGAGTTCAAGAAAAATCCCCGTCTGGCGAAATTCGTTGAGGTAATCTTGTATGTTGCTCGCTCCGATTTCCTTGAAACGCTTCACGGCTGCGTTTTTGTCGATGCCTACGATGACTCCTCCGAAGTCGAAAAGTAGGTTTTTGATACCTTTCATATTTTAATTATCTGATTTATTAATGGTGAGAAAGCCCTTTCACTTTTCCTGGGCTCCTCCTCTTACCTTCTCTGGAGATGATTTAATGTTGAAAACGACAAATTCCGATTGGGTGCCAATGCGGAATTTGCCTCCCCATATACCGATTCCTGACGAAACATAAATATTTGTTTCACCCTTTTTGATAAAACCGTGCGAATTTTCATAAATAGCCTTTGTTATCAACGAGAACGGCCAGATTTGCCCGTTGTGGGTATGCCCGGAGAATTGCAGGTCGATTTTGTTGTCCACTGATTCTTGCAGGTCGTAGGGCTGGTGATCGAGCAAGATGATAGGCTTGGAATGATCTATTTCCTCCATCAACTGCCGCATGGGTTTTCTTCCAGAGTTGGTTTTGTCGTCACGTCCTACGATGTAGAATGTACTGTCCACCAACGCTACGGAGTCGCGCAACAGATGAATGCCTGCTTTTTTGAAAAAGTCGGTGCATTTGTCCACCCCTGCATAGTATTCGTGGTTGCCGAGACAGGTGTAGATACCAAGAGGGGCTTCTATTTTTTTGAACAACTGGTAGAGCGAGTCGTGCATCAGCGGTTTGGTGGAAATGTCAACGATGTCCCCGGCAATAATCACCACATCGGGTTGTTCGTTATTGATTTGGCGGACCCATTCCTCCAATTCTGAAGCACCTGTGGCATATCCAAGATGGAGGTCGCTCATGGCCAATACTTTTAGCGAGTCTCCGTGGATGGAATCCGTACGGATGCTCTTGGCGAGTTCGATGGGAATGACCACTTGCTTTTTCCATAAATAGTTGAAGTATCCCCCCATCAGGAGCATGACCACAAAAGCCACCGACAGGCCTAAGCCCAAGGTGTTTTCCTTGGTGTAGTGCAGAAGGGCCGATTGGGAGAACAGCGGGACGAACCGATTGATAAAGACGATAAGCGAGCTGGCGAGTGTGATTAGGAACAAGTAGAGGAAAAAATTCATCCAGGTGGTGCCTGCAAAAAACAACAACTTGGAAACCCGGTAAGGAAGTTGGTCGTGGAATAGCATATACATGAAAAACGAGGCTATTCCGCAAACTACGAGTACGATGACCCCGATTCTCAAAAGGGA
>MKRS01000119.1 GCA_001897035.1 Bacteroidales bacterium 45-6 | reverse complement strand
GTCGCATCGTGCATGAGCACAAGTACTCCGTCCGATGATCTTCTGACATCCATTTCAATCAGATCAATTTTAGCACCTATAGCCTCTTTTATGGCTGTCATGGAGTTTTCCGCAACCTCTATGTTGGAAAGCGACAAATGCAATGAGCGGTGGGCTGCAACAAAAACAGTGTCATTGGTATTGTAAAGCAAGCGATGAACACCAGATGCAGGATCAATTATCCTTAGCTTTTGGCTAGAAGTATTCTCATTTCCGGCATCATCCTTCACTGTCAGTGCAACGGTATATTCCCCTGCAACAGCATATGAATGGCTCGGACTTTGTGACGAGGAACTGTTCCCATCGCCAAAATGCCACGACCACGAAGTGATAGATCCACTTGTTGTTGACTGATCTGTAAACTTTATATCAGAGGATTTGTACAAGTAATATGTTGGCGAATAGGCGAACTTTGATTTTATTTCTACTTTCATAACATCATTACCTCCACCGCAGGAGATAGCAATCAGTAGAACCGCCGCAGAAACAAGGATCAATATCGAAATTTGTTTTATCATTTTGTGTCGAATTATAAGAGAGGGAATATCTGTTTTATTGGGTTAGGATTTCTTTGTGAGGAATAATCTATCCTCGCCCCAAAATAAAGGCAAGGACAGATGTATCCATCATCTAAAATCAATCTATCACTAATTGCATCATATCAATTATCAATTGTAACCTGGGTTTTGATCGTATCCAGCCAAGTCGATTTCTCTAAGCGGGACCGGATAATACAAGAGATAGGTTCGCCCGGCTAAAGTAGTAAAGAAGTCGGTGCGATTGGTTCGTTTCACATCATACCACCATTGTCCTTCACCATAAAACTCACGCCTTCTTTCTGTTAGTATTAGCGTTTGGAATTGTGTTGCATCCAACGCAGCAACCGATGCTTTAGAGGGGGGAGTGGTGTATCGGCTTGTAAAATAGGCTTCTAGGGTGGTTGCTGCATCCGTTCCCGGGCCTTGTGCCTCGGCAAGCATGAGTATCACATCGGCATAACGGATCACATTCAATGGAACAAAGTCGCGGTTAGCGGAAGTGGCAGATGTAGCTTGCTGTCCGGACACGCCGTTCGGAAATTTGATAATCCGCTTGGCATCGGAAGAAAAAACAGCTGCTTTGCGTTTGTCACCCGATAAGCTTGCCGTAGATACTGAATAATTAGCATAGAGTCCGCTAAACAAATCGGTTGCTGGTGAATAGTCCCATGTTGCATCCACATCGTTTACTCTTTGGTACAAGATATGCTTATTGCTTGTATTATTATTTAATAAACTAAATATTAATTCCTTGCTTGTTGATCCGGGTGCAAACATCGCAGCATATTCGGCAGTGGTAGTAGCTAGCGAGAATTTATTGAGTGCTTTGATCTTATTGCAATACTCAATCACCTTAGCGTTATTCTTTTGTGCCAGATACACTTTTGCTGTAAGCGCATATACGGCAGGCAACGAAGTGTACCAATTGCTCGAATAAGCCCCTATATTGTTTTCGGCAACTTGAAGGTCCGAGATGATGAAATCCCAAACTTCCTGCTCGGTTGCCCGTTGAATAATATCTTCAGTTCGGTTTTTCAGAATAGGAACTCCTCCCCAACGGGTTACCAAGTTGTAGTAAATCAATGCGCGGAAATAATACGCCTCCCCTTTGGTGGTAGCCAGCGTTGCGCTTGTTGAGGTTGAGGCATCAATAGTTTCTATTAAAAAATTGATCTTTCGCAATCTCATATATAAGGTGGCCCATAAAGATTGGGTCGGAGTACCGTAGTCGGGCGTCATGGAAATAGGATCAAGTAAACTAAAGCCCGGCCCTCCCGTAAAATTCTCTCCGCGAATGTCAAAGTCGAAATGCACTGCAAAAACGACATCTTCCATTTCGCTGTATGCCCCATTTCTAAGTTTAGCAATATCATTTTCAGTCAATTTACTTTGTTCCAGTTTGTTTTTGGGAAATTGTGAGTCAATTTCGCTTTCACAAGAAGAGCAAAAGATGATAGAACAAATGCCAAGGATATATAAGTATGTTTTCATATTTTTCTAGTAATTAAAATTTAACATTTATGCCCGCAGAAAACGTTCTCAAAAGTGGTTCAGTACCAAAATCAACGCCATAATATGCTTCTGCAGGCGCATCATCAATTGAGGCCTCGGGATCATATCCTTTATATTTAGTTAGGCTCAGAACATTCTCGGCGGTTCCAAACACTCTCACGGCATCTATCTGGAGAGGTTTCAGCCATTTGCTTGGTAAATTGTATGCCAGGGTGATAGTCTGGATTTTGAAGAATGAGGCATCAAAGAGATAACGTGTAGATGAAATAGCATTAAATCCGTACGAATATTTATTATGCACTCCAGCCCTGACTGGCCGCGGAACAGTATTGCTTGTCCCCTCACCAC
>MKRS01000118.1 GCA_001897035.1 Bacteroidales bacterium 45-6 | reverse complement strand
ACAAAAGAAAAAACCTTGACTTTCTACTGAAAATCAAGGTTTTACTTCTTTTTGCATCATTTGCTAGTGATCCCGCTGGGGCTCGAACCCAGGACCCCAACATTAAAAGTGTTGTGCTCTACCAGCTGAGCTACGGAATCTCCTTCTTATTTTTGATTTTTCAAATCGCTTGATTTTTAAATCGAGTGCAAAGGTAGCCGTTTAGCATATACATTCCAAATATTTGAATGACTTTTTTCAATAAAAAAAACAGCACCATCCGCATCAATACTGGAAACAAGCGAGTTATCAATAACGATAATGTTCGGGTTTGTAAGGCCCATCTACCGGCACACCGATATATTCGGCTTGCGATTCAGTCAGGGTGGTCAATTTCACACCAATCTGCTCCAAGTGTAAGCGGGCAACTTCTTCGTCCAATTGCTTTGGCAAACGATAAACATCCACCGCATAATCATTTTTCCACAATTCGATCTGCGCCAAAGTCTGGTTGGTAAACGAATTGCTCATCACAAATGATGGATGTCCTGTGGCACAACCCAGATTCACCAAACGACCTTCCGCCAGGAGGAAAATGGAATTGCCTGAGGGAAAGGTATATTTATCTACTTGAGGCTTGATATTGATATGCTTGATTCCGGGGAAATTAACCAACTTGTCCACTTGTATCTCGTTGTCGAAATGCCCGATATTGCAAACAATAGACTGGTCTTTCATCAACGCCATGTGCTCTATTGTGATTATGTCACGATTCCCGGTCGTTGTGACATAGATGTTGCCTTCCTTCACTGCTTCCTCCATTGTAGTCACCTGGAAGCCTTCCATGGCGGCCTGAAGGGCGCAAATGGGATCAATCTCAGTCACCAGCACGCGAGCGCCATAGGTACGCATGGAATGTGCACACCCCTTACCTACGTCTCCGTAACCAGCCACGACAACCACCTTGCCCGCAATCATCACGTCAGTGGCCCGCTTGATGCCATCCGCCAAAGATTCGCGACAGCCATACAAGTTGTCAAACTTCGACTTCGTAACAGAATCATTCACGTTGATAGCAGGAATAAGGAGTTCTCCCCTTTCTTGCATTTGGTACAAACGGTGAACGCCTGTCGTGGTTTCTTCAGACACCCCTTTCCATTCGGAAACGGTGTTATGCCAACGCAGGCTATCTTCTTTCAGGATGCGGCTCAAAGTATCTAAGATCACCTGTTCCTCATGGCTCGACGCCTTCCTGTTGAGAAATTCAGGATCTTGCTCGGCCTTATAACCCCAGTGGATCAAAAGCGTTGCATCGCCCCCGTCATCCACAATAAGGTTTGGACCTTTACCCCCAGGAAAGCGCAGGGCTTGCTCTGTGCACCACCAGTATTCTTCCAAGGATTCACCTTTCCAAGCAAAAACAGGAATACCCGCAGCAGCAATAGCCGCAGCAGCATGGTCTTGCGTGGAGAAAATATTGCAGCTCACCCACCGGATGTCGGCACCCAATTCTTTCAATGTTTCGATCAGCACTGCGGTCTGAATGGTCATGTGCAACGACCCCATGATGCGCGCTCCCTGCAAAGGCTTCTCTGCACCATACTTTTTCCGCAATGCCATCAATCCTGGCATTTCATGTTCAGCTATTTCGATTTCCTTCCGACCAAAATCGGCCAAATTTATATCAGCCACCAAATACGGTAGCCCTGGTAATAATTCTTTTGACATAATCTAATTAGATGATTTGCTAAAATTTTGACAAAGATACACTTTTACAGGCATCCTACAAACCTCATGAATAAATAATGAAAGAATATGGCCGGGCAAGAGACGCTATATAAACAAAAAAAAGAGCCACACAAGGCGGCTCTTTTCTTCTATTTTTGGACAAATTTTTAGTCAGCAATAAAAATTGCCACGCGATTCCAAGCATTGTTGGTGTAGGGTTGTTCTGAAGAACCTTTCCATTCCACAGCTACTCGGCTGCTGTCAATATTGTACTTGCCAGTCAAAGCTTTCGCTACATTCTTAGCACGTGTTTCGGAAATTTTTTCGTTGTAAGCAGCAGTACCCGTTTTCTTATCGGCGTAAGCTACAACCTTCACTTTCGCATTCGGGTTGTTTTTCAAACATTCAGCCGTATTATAGATGCTGATTTCTTGATTCTTGTCGATAGTAGCACTGTTGATGCGGAAGAACACCACATTAGGCACATACACGGTCTTTTCAACAGCAGGTTGAGGTTTCACTTCAGGACACTCTGGGCAGCTAACTGGACGTTTGCTTAATTCGGCATTTTCTGCACGAAGACGGTTGATTTGACCATTCAAATCATCGATAAGTCCTTGGTCAAGAAGCACGGCTTCTTTGAATCCAAACTTACCCAACTTGAACACCAAACTCGCTGAAGCAGCCACAAGACCATCGTAAGTCTTTTCGCCATTTCCGTAAGAAGAACC
>MKRS01000117.1 GCA_001897035.1 Bacteroidales bacterium 45-6 | reverse complement strand
GAAACAGGCGCAGCGCGCTGCGGTAGATTTCCTGAATCTCGAGGTCGTCGTCGATGTCCGAAGTGATCAGCAGGCGGGTGATTTTGTCCTGCAGGTAGTTGATGTGGTCGCAGTATTCCTCCACGTCCTGCGATGGGCCGGTCCATTCCCTCAATGTGGCGAGGCCTGCCGGGGTAATCACGGCGCCCCCGATTTCAATAGTATCAGCCATGGCGCACCTCCTTTCTCGTTACGTCGATGCAGATGGTGAAGTCTTCACCGTCGAAAGCGCACATCTTGGAATGCTCCTCGTCGATCAGCGTGGCTTTCACTTTCTTGCCCTTGTTCTCGATTTCTTCGCTCAGGCAGTAGAATTCCACCTGCATCTTCAGGAGCAGATCCGCAAGAAGCGAATAGCTCATTTCTTTGGTTTTAGTTTTTGTACTCATAATCGTGATATATTAAATTTCCAGTTTTAATCTTATATCACAAATGTAAAGCATATAATTTACATTGCCTATTAATAAGAATAGTATAAAGTGATCTTTAACAAGATTTAGCAAAGCATATACTATACACTAATATTATAAATGTAATTTTGAGAAAAAAATATATGTCTAATAGAATCAAAGATGCTATAAAGAAAGCCGGCTATACGCAGGAAGAATTTGCCGGGAAAATGGGAATAAGCAGAGTTGGATTATCGCAATTATTGCGATCCCCAAGTTATCCCACATTAGAAAAAATAGCCGCAGCGCTGGATGTACCAATGTGGCAGCTATTTATAGAAGAGGTTCAACCAAACCAAAACGTTATTACTTGCCCCAAATGCGGCACCAAGCTGGAGGTGAAGGAGAAGGAATAAAAAAAGTGGCCTGGAAGGGTCACTTTTTTTGTGTGGGGCATAACGGTTTGGTTATGTGCAGGTGGTGGATTTTCAGGAGCGTTCACTGTCGCACTGCGCAAAGTGAATGCGGGGCAAAACCACCGGATGCACGTCAATCAGCCAGTGAACAAGACGTGTGTTAGATAGCTGTTTGTTTCTTTTCAGACTATAATAGTTGTCTATGCCCTAAATATAACTCGCATTAAGTGTTTTCAATTTTTAGTCCTTCAAATAATAAATGTATTTCGCTATAGGAATAATCTCTATTATCTCTTTCTTTCGATTTTATGGAAACTTTACTATTTTCAATCGCTTTTTCTAAAGATCCTTTTGGCTCACATTTCTTTGTAAATTCTTTATGAAGGCTTCCCACAGACTTGAAGTATTTTTCTGTTTTCTCGTATTGGGGGCGATATTTACGAAGTTCTTTTTCTAGTTCGCAATAGGATCTAAACTCTTTAGTTATTGCAGACTGAGTAAAGTGATAAAGAAACCACAATTCAGTACAACGCTCTGTTTCGATAAAAACGACTTTACATTGAATTCCTCGTTTTTTATTTCCATGAATGATCCCGTGATATTTATTCTTTAATGAGTCATAATTAATTTTATTTTTACCATCTCGTTTTCCATCCATGTCAATTAAACAATATACTTCATCATATCCAGTTTTAATTGAATCCTGAATATTCTTTTCTAGTCGTTTTAAACTAGAAGCCTTTCTACCAAGTTCTTGAGGACGTATATCAAAAGGAGAAAGTCCTTTTAATGATTCTATATAATATTTTTCTGTAATACCTTCACCGATAACAGCAATCGCCTTTTTCATAAATCGGTATCTATTAAAGTTGATCCTAAAACCGGTCTTGCACCTAATTTACCAATTTTATATGCATTCATCAATGAAACGTTTTTATGTAGCCCCATATCAGAGGCACGACTCAGAATCGTAGATCCACTTTTTCTGTCTTTTTCTGTGAACCAGACCATATCTCTTCTTATCATCCAATTTTCATTTAATAACTGTTGATTATGAGTTGTGAAAATGAACTGAGATTTACTAGATGTTTGCAGATATGTCTGTAAGTAATGAACCAAAAGTTCGTAATGCAAACTTTCTTCTAATTCATCTTCCATTAAAACGCATCCACAATCTTTTATATCGTATAATAAGCGAGCCAAACGAAAATATGCTTTTGTGCCTTCAGATTCTAATCCAAAGCTTATCTGAAAATTACCGGTTTCGGTTTCATGAGTAAATAACAAATTTTTACTAGGACGTAAGTATCGCTCTTTGGCTGAATCAGTGAAATCGTCATCGTTTTTGATTTTTTCAGCCAACTCATCAGGAATAGCAACATCAATCAATCGAAAATCAGAGATGTTAAAATCGGCCTTATTCAAGAGATTGATAATTAAACTTTTCAATGCTGGATTACTTTCAGCTTGCTCGGCAATTTTGAGACCGTTATTATGAATACCCAATTCATGAACATTACATTTAATCCAATTGTAAAGTTCTTTCATAACCTCAGGAGCATTTATGTTTTTCTTGTTTAAGGTCGAAAGAACC
>MKRS01000116.1 GCA_001897035.1 Bacteroidales bacterium 45-6 | reverse complement strand
GGTCACCACCGAGGAGTAGAGCATCCGCCCCAGCTTGTCGTACTTGTACACCGTCCACTTGAAGTCGGGACGCTGGATGCCGTCCTGGGTGATCACGAGCCTGTCGGCCTTGTCGTAGATGTAGTACATCCAGTCGCAGCCGGGGATCCGCTTCTGGATGCAGTGGTTGCGCCCGTCGTACTTATAGACGTAGGCGTACCGCTTCATCATGCCGGAGTCGTCGCCGAGGCCTCCCGACAGGCTGTCCACGGCGATCGGGGGAAGCACATAGCGCTTGTTCCCGAAATCGTCATAGACATAGTAGGTGTCATGGTTCACCCCTTTGTTCACCTGGCGGGTGAGGACCACCTGCCCGAGCTTGTCCTTGAATTCGTAGGAGACGCTGCCCCCCTCGTCGGTGGTCTTGGTGACGTAGAGCTGCCCGTCGGCGTAGCTGCCCTTGTTGACCAGCCCGGCCGTTCCCACCTCGAAGAGGATGCAGGGATAGTCGGCGTTGTTGGTGAGGTAAGCCGTCTTCACCGACTTGCTGTTGGTTCGCCATTCCTGCCCGGGGCCGAACTGCTCCTGCACCCGGTTGAGGGGCGAGGGTTCATACACCGGGGTGGAATAGGGTATCGTGTCGCCGTTGTAGCCGTCGGCGGGCAGTCCCCTGAAGGAGGCCAGCGGAACGAACGCCCCGTTGTTGCCCGTTGCCGGGCGTGGCAACCAGGCGTTGGACTCGCGGCCGAAGCCGTCGTATTCCTGGTAGGTGACCAGGTCGGCCCCCGAGGGCGAGGCCCCCGCCTGCACGGTCTGCATGGGGCGGCCCAGCCCATCAAAGTACTGTATTTGGTCGAGGTAACCTGCGCCGTCGTCGGTCTTGTAGGTGCGGGTCAGGATGTAGTTCTGGTCCTGGGAAAGGGAAGGCGTCCCCGATTGGTAAGGGGTGCTGGCGTTGGCGTCCAGCTTCAGGGTCAGGCTTGTCCCCGAAGATGCGGCGAACGTGAAGCCTGGCTTGAGGGTGATGGACGAGGCGGCCACCACCGTGCCGCCCTGTGTCCTCGGGACGGAAAGGGTGAGGTTGACCTGGGCGCAAGCCTCCCCCCAGCCCCCTCCAAAAGAGGGGGAGAGGGCTAATGCACATAAGGCTAACGCACGCAACCCCACCCCGACCCTCCCGGCCTCACCCCCAGCCCCTCTCCAAGGGGAGAGGGTAGCTAAAAAGGAGGGAGAGGCTGACGCACGCAGGAGTTGTCGTATTTTATTTATTGCAGCAGAAACAAGGTGGTTTCCGCTTCTTTTGTTGTTATCCGGTGTTTTCATATTTTTGTTTTTTTTACCACGGAGTTTCTTGTTGTTTATTGAATGACTGAATTACAGGGTCGCTTGTCCGCTGCCTACTGACAGAATTGCAGAATTACAGAATTGCATTTTCATTCGTTTTCTTGTTTACTGTTCACTGCTAACTGTTCACTGTTTGTAGTGGTAGCCGTAGCTCTGAACCGTCTTCTGCTGCCCGTTCTCGATGATATAAGTCCGCTTGAGGCGGTTGAAAGTGTCGTACTCGTAGTAGGTGGTGACTTGCGAGGGGCTTGTCGTGGACAGGAGAATCCCTTGGTTGTCGTAAGCATAAGTTGACACCATCGCATTGGGCAGTGCATTTTGCAAGCTCCCATTCCTCAATTTTGTTATGTCCGGATTATCCAATTGCGCCAAGGCATTTAAGCCGGCCACCGGAAAAATAGTCTTGATGGCATTTTCTATATCCCCGACGGAGTATGCATCCCCAGTTATTCCTGCTATCGGATGTTTTCCCTTGTAAGACCAAACATAGAAGGTGTTTTTCGCCCCATTCTGCGATACGTGCAAGGGGTTGCCATACGAGTCATAACTGTGGTAATCGGTCTGGGTGTACAGGCTCGATGTGCCAATTTGCTTACGGGCAAAAGACGGTTCTATGATAGTCCCGTTGTTGAAATAGTCATATTGGATCGAGGTTTTGTCCCGTACATTTCCATTCGTCGATGTTGTGATGTCGATGGGCATGTTCACCATGTTCTTTGATATCATATCGGCATAGACCGGGGATGTGCCGTCGAAACTATACTTGAAGGACGTTGACAACAGCCCTCCGTCGCTTTTGCTGCGGGTGGTGGTGGTGGGAAAAAGATAAGTCGGGTTGCCATAGTCATGGCTGGTGGTGGTGGTTACCGACACACCGTCCCGGATTTCTTCCGTCTCGCTTTTAGAGAGGTAAACCTTGGCGGCCCTGAGGCGATAGGTACCGTACTGGAAGCGGTCTTCTATGGGTATAATTGGCCTATTAATGTTTACTAAATAGTCTTTGTGAAACTCGACAACATACAAAGCATTGCAACAGGCGATGCTGTCTTCTCTATCAATGATGTTGTACCAGTTTCGTTCCTTCAGGACAGGATTGTAAGTTCCATCATCAAACTTATAGGCAGTCTT
>MKRS01000115.1 GCA_001897035.1 Bacteroidales bacterium 45-6 | reverse complement strand
CGAAAGACAACGATTTCACCTGGAAGGACTTCCAGGCACGCAACAACAACGAATTGGTGGCCATCCTCGGCAACTTCGTCAACCGGGCCTTGGTTCTAACCCAGAAATATGCCGACAACAAGGTGCCGGCTCTCGGCGAGCTGACCGAATACGACCGCGAAACGCTGAAAGAATTTTCCGACGTGAAAAATTCAATCGAGCAATTGCTGGAAACCTACCGTTTCCGCGATGCCCTGCGTGAAGCAATGAATTTAGCCCGAATAGGTAACAAATACTTGGCCGACGCCGAACCTTGGAAAACAGCCAAAACCGATATGCCGCGGACGCATACGATCCTGAACATTGCGTTGCAGATCACGGCCAACCTGGCCATCGCCTTCGAGCCCTTCCTGCCACATAGCACTGGAAAAATCCTGCATTTTCTCCGTGCCGAAAAATTCGGGTGGGAATGCTTGGGGAGCACCGATTTGCTGGCAGTAGGCCATCCGTTGAATGAATCGGAATTACTTTTCGAGAAAATTGAAGACGAAGTGATCGAAGCGCAGGTGCAGAAATTGCTCGACACCAAAAAAGCGAACGAAGCATCGGAATGCAAAGCCAAACCGATCCGCCCGAACATCGAGTTTTCGGATTTTGAAAAATTGGACATACGGGTAGGAACAGTCCTGGAATGCTTGAAAGTGCCGAAGGCAGACAAATTGCTCAAATTCACCATCGCCGACGGACTGGAAAACCGCACCATCGTTTCGGGCATCGCTCAGCATTACGCACCCGAAGAATTAGTCGGCAAGCAGGTTTGCTTCATCGCCAACCTCGCCCCTCGCAAACTAAAAGGGATCGAATCGCAGGGGATGATTCTTTCTGCCGAAAATTTTGACGGCGGGCTGTCGGTAATCACGACGTCGAAAGAGGTGAAACCGGGAAGCGAGGTTAGGTAATTTCCTGAAACAAGTCTAAAACAAGTATTGTGACTGATAATAGATTCCCGGGTAGCATCTTGCTGCCCGGGAATTTTCACATCATGCTAAGACAGAGACTGACTCGAAGCGAAAGACTCCAACAGAAATACGCCTTTGCCAAAAAGCATCTTCCACCAAACTTATCGAGAAACAAAATACCCCATTATAAAAATCGATGATTCTTTGACTGGCTTTCAAACAAGAGGAATCAAAAGCCGTATCGAATTAATCCAATCTCACCTTTTTTATCCATCAGCCATGCAAATTGATTGGATTTGTTTATCTATATTTGCATGAGACAAAAAGGAAATTAGTAAGTAAGGATATCGTCTTTCACAATTCGTGGGTATTAAGAATTAAATTGTGTTTTGTTTTCCAAAAATCTGGCAAGGCCAGACACTTACAGGAAAGGATTATTAACATTTAATCAGCCTCTCTGAGTAGTATGCTAAACCCCGAGCTATCTGGCAGAACAAAGATCTCCATTATCAAGGCTAAAATCCAGCAATCGATGTTTTATATATTTTTCATTCGTTTCTAAAAGCAAATTATTGATATGGGAATAGATTACTCCGAGTACAAGGTCTTGGTTGTAGATGACGTGAAAACCAATGTTTTATTGCTGAAAGTAATGCTTGAGCAAGAAAAACTTCAAATCATCACAGCCCAGGACGGGTATGCGGCACTTGATATATTGTCCAAGGAAAAAATTGATTTGTTATTGTTGGATGTGATGATGCCGGGCATCAATGGCTTTGAGCTGGCTGAGAAGTTAAAATCATCGAAAGAATACTCCTCGATTCCTATCCTCTTTATCACGGCATTGAGCTCGATAGAAGAAATAGTGAAAGGATTCCAGTTGGGTGGAAGTGACTACATTACCAAGCCCTTCAACAGGGAAGAATTGATCGCACGGGTGAGACATCAAATATCGCTGATCCACGCCAAAGAGGTGATCCTGAAACAAACAGAAGAGTTGAAGCAAGCCATCGAGGCAAGAGACAAGCTCTATGCGGTGATAGCACATGACTTGCGCTCTCCAATCTCTTCGCTGAAAATGATATTGAACGTGCTGACCCTGAATGCCGAAGAACGGAAACTGGATGCCGGTTTCATCGAAATGCTTAATTCGGGGAATGAAATTTCGGAGCAGGTATTTAGCCTGCTGGACAACCTGCTGAAATGGACCAAATCGCAATTGGGGTTTCTTGAGCCCATCTTTCAAAGTTTCAACCTAACGGAAATTGTGTCGGGCGTGGCCGAAGTACTGCATCCCTCGGCAAAACTCAAACACATAAAGTTCAACCTCGATATCGAACCTGTGGTTACCGTCTCGATGGATATCGACATGATGAAAAGCGTGCTTCGCAACCTCATTGTCAACGCCATCAAGTTTAGCAATACCCATTCAACCATCTCCATATCCCTGAAAACAAATGAACACGAAGCCATCATGGAAGTTCGTGATCAAGGCTGCGGTATCAGTCCCGAA
>MKRS01000114.1 GCA_001897035.1 Bacteroidales bacterium 45-6 | reverse complement strand
TCCGTCACGTCCACATAGCTTTTGACGGCTTTACCTTTTAGATTTCCAACCGATGCAAAAATCCGCTTGTCCCGACACGCTATTTTTATGTTTTTGGGGACTTGAGTAGTTAATCCCAGATTGTTGTACAAACTCAAGCCGGTAATGTACGCTATCCGTTTGCCATTCTCAAATAAATAGGTTTTAAGTAATTCCTGCTCATTCGGTTTTAGCACACCGAAAACGGTTTGTTTAGGCTTGTAAAATATACCGGAAGAATACCGATTGATTTTTTTCTTCTTGACCAATCGTTCCAAAGCCTTTGTTGCAGCCACATATTCGCCTCTTTCAATCATCAAACTCTGATAATCAAAAGTCGCTCCTTCCGGCAATTGCTGTATTCTTTCTTCTATTTTTTGAGATATTTGCATAGCTTATACGGATTTATATTATCCAAAACCTATACAAAGATAAAAATAAGAAATGAGATCATCAAGTAAAAGGATCAAAATACTTGACAAGTAATTTTAATCAACACATACTCTCCTTCTTTTATCTCATTCTATACCTTGAGTTTAGAAAATAACTCACCCATCTTCCGTTCCACCTCACACCTCCTCAAAGCCTTATTCGCGAGTATAAACAATTAAAATTAAAATAATTATGAAATCAATTAAATCAACAATCGAACTGTTAGTGCTTATCGTTAATGCTATGGAGGCTTATTCAGCGATTGACGGCTTTATGAAACGTAGCAAAAACAAAAATCACCAGAGAACTAACAATTATTATCAACAATCAAGAAATAATTAATTACAATGGAAACAAAACTTATTGAAGCACCTCGAATGGTGCGGGAGACTGCAAAACGGTCTCCATTTATCGAAGCGAATACATCGGAAGTTACACTAAGTCATCTTAATGAAGATTGTATTATTCCAGTATTTTCAAAAGACAATGAAGTCTGTATTTCACATCAGGCTTTTATCGAAAATGTATATGATGCCGTAAAGGATTTCTACAAAGGAGAAACTGTAGGAAAACCGGCAATACGTGTATCGCATATCATCAAAGGTAGAACTCCGGAAGCCATCCACAAACCGGTGAGTGAGCTAACCGATTCTGATCGAACAATGTATTACGAGAGAATGATTTTCAATATCGAAATACCTACTGTACACCGTGATATAAGTGGTAATTCTCTTTGTTTGTCTGTCTGCGGATGCAAGTCCCATGGACGAGACAATTTATCGGGGAAATTATCTGCTCAGAAATTTTCGTTAGCAGTTGGCTTTATCAATCAAGTATGTACGAATCAATGTCTGACAACAGATGGTTTTATGGAGGAAATCAGATGTACACATTCCGAAGACCTATACAAAGGAGCTTTGAATTTGTTTAGGCATTACAATGCAGATAGACATATTCAAATGATGCAATCTTTGGGGAATGTCTCCATGAGTGAACATCAGTTCTGTCAAATTTTGGGAAGAATGAGATTGTATAACTATCTAAATTCCAATCAACAGAGAAATTTACCAAAACTCCTTATTACAGATTCACAGATAAATAATGTGGCACGTCAATATTTACAGGACGAAAACTTTGCCGGAACAGACAAAGGTATCAGCATGTGGAAGTTCTACAATTTATTGACCGGGGCAAACAAAAACAGCTATTTAGACATGTTTCTGACAAGAAGTTTAAATGCTACGGAAGTTAGTTATGGCTTATCTCAAGCTCTTCAAGGCAAGGATATGGCGTATGAATGGTTTATCAAATAACAGAGAGTATGTCAAAACCAATCCGAAGAGGGTATCACAATTTAGTGGTATCCTCTTTTCATTTATAAACGAAATTACGAATTAAAAAACAAACAGTATGAAACAAATATATCAAATAGCGGAAGTGGAACTATCCTACAAAACTTCCATAAAAAAAGAAGACAGGCATAAAATCACTTCATCCGAAGATGCTTATGATATTCTAATGAAAACTTTTAGAGAAGGCACTATTGAATACAAAGAGTTTTTCAAGGTACTTATGCTAAATCAAGCAAATGAGGTTGTAGGATATTCAGCCATATCAGAAGGAGGAATTTCTGGTTGCATCGTAGATGTCAGAGTCATTCTTCAGGCAGCACTGCTATCCAATGCTTCAGGGATTATCATTGCCCATAATCATCCCGGTGGAAACTTAGTTGCCAGTGAACAAGATTTATCAATTACAAAGAAAATCAAAGAGGGAGCAAAACTGATTGACATCAATCTTTTGGATCATCTAATTCTGACCTCAGAGTCCTATCTGAGTTTGGCTGATAAAGGTTTGCTCTAAAGTGACCTTTTTCAAAAACTTGAAATTCTTAAAAATGAAGTTAAACCGTAAAATTAGAAAAAGAATGAAACAAATAATTTATGACGGCAAAAGAGAGAAAGAAGCGATTTGGCTATTTCTCAAATTGCTTGGAAGCTTAACCGTTA
>MKRS01000113.1 GCA_001897035.1 Bacteroidales bacterium 45-6 | reverse complement strand
TGCGTTCACTATCTTCCGAGAAAATAGTCGGTGCTTTATATCCGAATCCCCCACCTACACGGGATGAAAATTTGTCCGTTATCTTAAAGTGGGACGATATACGGGGTAGAACTGCAAAACCGTAATCGGTAACATAGTCGGTACGCAATCCGCTTTCAAGGTTCATCCAATCGGTTATTTTCGTATTGTTCTGTACAAACAAACCTAAAGTAGTCGTGTTGTAATTGCGTAAGGGGAAGTCGGTCAGTTTCTTTTCGGTAAACTTATCCGTCCACACATTCGCACCTGCTACCCATTCCGTTTTCTCTTTTGTATGTATATAAGATACTTCCGAGAAAGAAGATAACTGGTCACCGTCAAATGCAAAGTCGGGAATCTCGATCTTACGGCTGAAATAAGTAACACTGTTCTTTATATTCAATTTGTTCTGCTCATCGAAGCGATGCCCGAATGTAAGTTGGCTTGAATGTCTTTGTGTCTTATTTCTCTCAAAATAAGAATGTTCATCGTTCCCTCGACCTTTTACATATTCCATATCCCCACCTAGACGGTTTTCGATAGTAGAATTTATACCGAAATTAAAATCTGTATTCTCTGATAGGTATAGGAATAGTTTCGGATTCAGAACAAATCTGTCAAACTTGGGTATGGCGGTAAAGCCTACATCAGACGGGTCATAAGCCCAGTTGCGGTTATACGAGGCAAATACGGTAGTACCTACTTTATTGAATTTCTGACCGAAAAAACTGTTTACATCAAGCCCTTTACCTGTTGTCCCATTCAGATGTATCGAAAAATCCCTTTCCTTTTGGGGCGTTTTCGATATAAGGTTTACTAACCCTGCTATCGCACCACCACCATATAAGGTAGAAGAAGAACCTTTTATTATCTCCACCTGCTTTAAATCAAGCGGGGGTGTCTGTAATAAACCTAATCCGCTTGCAGCACCCGAAAATACGGGAAAACCATCTTTTAATATTTGGGTGTATCTACCGTCTAAACCCTGAATACGGATAGATGAATTACCCGATATGGCAGAGGTTTGTTGTGTCATAATTCCCGTACTTTCATTTAGGAGCATACGAATATCTCCGGGCTTCATCACTCCTTTTTCGCCTAATTCTTCCGCATTTATAAATTCAATACGGGTAGGAATATCTTTAAAAGTTCGTGTTCCCCTTGTTGAAGAAACAACTACTTCCTGCAACATTTCTTCGTCAGGCTCAACTTTGATAACAATAGGTTCATCTGAAGATAACGGAAATGTAAATTCTTTTAGCGTTTTTTCGTATCCCATATAAGTAATCTCAAATACTTGTTTACCATCAGGAATATTAGAGAGTACAGCCAATCCTTCGGTATCGGAGGATGCACCGTTTGTTGTGTTTTGGAGTACGATATTTGCCCCGACTAAAGGCTCTTTCGATTCACAGTCAATTAGCTTGACTTTTAGTGTATTTTGCGCAAATATATTAGATAGGCTGAATGCTAAGAATAGCATCAGTATAATTTTTGTTTTCATTGTAATTTCTTGTTTTAATCTTCAATTTGAAATGATATGAAAATCACGATACTACAAAAATGTACTATCGCAAATGAGGCAGGACATATTCATAATGACCTGTAAATTAAATATCAGCTATATTTGTGGAGGTTGCCAGATTGAAGATATAAAATCGGGAAGATTGTCTCTTACTATATATACTGATTCGTAATCAGCTATTAAATTAGTAACTATTCTTAAAGGTTTGTAGTGACGAGCTTCGGGAAAGCCGGAACAGGTATTGCAATGTAGAAAGGGGGAACAGCAGTTATAGCTGTTATCGGGACAGTCATTACAGCTGTTCGCACATACGGTAGTTTCTGTCTCAACGGTTTCAGACCGTATAGACATACATTTATCCTCAATGCAACAAGGCATTACTGACAACAGTAACACACTAATAGACAACATGAGTGATAAATATTTCATACCGCAAAGATATGTAATATCTCGTTAAAATTATTTATGGATTTAATATTATTTGAGAAGTGGTACTATTAATTTATTAATGGATAGTCTATGGATTTTTATAATTAAAATTGTAAAGACTATCATTTCTTATGACAGCGAACATACGTGATATAAGCTTCGCCCGAATAGCATTCAATACAGACATTTTATTTTTCCCCTCAGCGACTTTTCTATCATAATAACTTCGTAATTCACTATTTTTATTTTGAAGTGCAGATAATGCAGCCAAATGGAGCAGCGATTTAATACTTTTATTTGCTCTCTGTGAAACTCTATTTCTTGAATGTTGGCTACTCCCTGATAAATAACTGAATGGTGCAACTCCCGCATGACAACAAAATTTTCGGCTATCTGTAAACTTCGTAAAAGCCTGTGTCTCTAATATCACTTTTAATGCTGTTTTTTTGCCAATACCTTCGACTGTTAGCAATAATTTCATTTGATGTG
>MKRS01000112.1 GCA_001897035.1 Bacteroidales bacterium 45-6 | reverse complement strand
CGGAGGCCTGCGCGGCATCATGGGCGTGGGTAGCAACAGGATGAACATCTACACCGTAGGGGCAGCCACCCAAGGCTTGTCGAATTATTTATTGAAAGAATTTTCCGACCTGAAGCAAATAGGAGTTGTAATTGGCCACGACTGCCGCAACAACAGCCGTAAGTTTGCTGAAATTTCGGCAGACATATTTTCCGCCAATGGCATCAAGGTGTACCTGTTTGACAGCCTGAGGCCAACGCCAGAGATTTCGTATGCAATCCGCAAATTCGGATGTCAAAGCGGTATCGTGATCACAGCATCCCACAACCCAAAAGAATATAACGGCTACAAGGCTTATTGGAACGATGGCGCGCAAGTGATCGCTCCTCATGACAAAAACATTATCGCGGAAGTCAACAGGATCAGCTCGGTGGATGACATCAAGTTCAAAGGCAACAAAGAGCTAATCGAGATCATCGGCGAAGATGTTGACAACCAATTCATCGAAGACATAAAGCAAATTTCGCTTTCACCCGAAGCGATAGCTCGCAACAAAGACATAAAGATTGTTTATACCCCTATTCACGGAAGCGGGATCATGCTGGTACCTAAGGCTCTGAAAGCCCTTGGCTTCACCAACATCATCGACGTTCCAGAACAAAATGTCATCAGCGGGGATTTCCCCACCGTGGCTTCTCCCAATCCGGAAGAACCTGCGGCTTTGGCACTTGCCGTAAAAAAAGCTGAAGAAACTGGTGCAGATCTGGTTATGGCAACCGACCCCGACGCAGACCGCATCGGAGCAGCTATCCGCAATGACAAGGGCGAATTCATTCTGGTGAACGGCAACCAAACCTTCGCCATCTACATCTATTACCTTATCACCCGGTGGAAAGAACTCGGAAAAGTGACCGGCAAGGAATATTCTGTGCGCACAATTGTCACCACTTCACTCGTTGACCAAATCGCGAAAAAGAATGGAGTGGAGATGTACGAATGCTACACCGGATTCAAATGGATCGCTGCCATCATGCGCGAAAACGAAGGCAAAAAAACCTACATCGGCGGCGGGGAAGAAAGCTACGGATTCCTAGCCGAGGATTTCGTCCGCGACAAAGATGCCGTTTCGGCGGCAGTGCTGCTGGCAGAAATTGCAGCGTGGGCTAAAGACAACGGGAAATCGCTTTACACCATGCTTCAGGACATCTACGTGGAATATGGATTTTCGAAAGAAAAAGGAATATCTGTGGTGCGGAAAGGAAAATCCGGCGCAGAAGAGATCGAAGCCATGATGAAAAACTACCGGGAAAACCCGATCAAAGAAATTGCAGGGTCAAAAGTGACGCTTATCAAGGATTTTGCAAAATTAGAAGGATTTGACTTCAATCTCAACGAGAAATTCACATTGGAAATGCCAACTACGTCTAATGTGTTGCAATATTTCACCGAAGATGGCACCAAGATCTCGATCCGCCCTTCCGGTACCGAGCCGAAAATCAAGTTCTACATAGAGATGCATTCGAAACTTAAGTCCCGCGAGGATTATGACGCCCTCGACCAAGCATCCGAAGAGAAAGTATCCCAAATCCGCAAAAGCCTTGGCATTTAGCAGATAGCAGAACCTACCTTATCAAGGAGGAACCAAATGTTAACATTAACATTCGGTTCCTCCTTTTTTATATTATAATTAGAATTGACGACAAAGCCCCGCATCACTCATTTTGGTTAAAATTTCGGCACAAATAATTCAAAAAGACAGAAAAACCGATATTTTATTATCAAAAATGAAATTTTTGTCGAATTTATTTGGTAGATTGAAAAAAATATCGAATCTTTGCCTGTGAATTTAGAAATGTGTAAATAATTTAATAGATAACGTATCGATATCAAACAATAGTATTAATCTAACTTACATTTTTTATGAAAAAATCAATGATCGGAAAATTCGGAGTGTGCTTGTTCAGTATGATTGTTGTTGCTACAGCAGGAGTAAAAGCTCAGGATAAACTGGATGCGTCTGTTGGTGCAGACTTGGTAAGTGCCTACGAATGGCGCGGGCAAGACCTTGGCGGAGCTGCCGCTCAACCTTATGCAGGAATCGCCTACAAAGGTCTGACATTGGGAGCTTGGGGATCTATCGGATTGGACAAGAGTATCAAGGATCCGCAAAAGCCCGCCTACACGAGTGAACTCGATTTCACACTTGGTTACACCAGCGGAAAATTCAATGTAGCCGTTACAGACTATTACTCATTGGTCAACCTCAACTTTGGAGAAGTAAAGTATTTTAAGTACGGATCTGGCCCAGCAAACACAGCCCACGTTTACGAAGCTACTGTCGGTTATAATTTCGGCCCTTTAGCATTGGCATGGAATACGAATTTTGCAGGTAACGACGGCACAAAATCGAATGCCAAGCGTGCTTATTCAACCTACATTCAAGCTACAGCTCCGTTCAAAGTAGGCTCTGTTGACATGAAAGCAGA
>MKRS01000111.1 GCA_001897035.1 Bacteroidales bacterium 45-6 | reverse complement strand
GGGAGTTGCCAGCCTCCGTGGAGCTTCGTCCGCCGGAGTGCCACAAGCCTTTGTGGAATACACGGTGAGCCTTCCTTTCAATAACAAAGAGGCCATCGAGAAAATATTTGCAGAAAAGGGCGAGGACATCGCTGCTGTTATTGTGGAACCTGTTCCGGCAAACATGGGCGTGGTGTTGCCCGAAAATGGCTTTTTGGAATTTCTCCGGGAAATTACTGTACGGCATCGCTCCTTGCTGATTTTCGACGAAGTCATCACCGGTTTCCGCCTGGCAAAGGGAGGTGCACAGGAATTGTTTGGGATACGGCCCGACCTGACTACTGTCGGAAAAATTGTAGGTGGCGGATTTCCCGCTGCCGCATTTGGTGGACGCAAAGAGATCATGGCCTTGCTGGCTCCCGAAGGGCCCGTGTATCAGGCTGGAACCCTCTCTGGAAATCCCGTGGCGATGAGTGCCGGTATTGCCACGCTCACAAAATTGTCTGCTCCGGGATTTTACCGGGAACTGAATGAAAAAACTGACTGGTTCATCCGTGACCTGACAGCGGCTGTTTCCGGAAAAAATGTTGCGATTAACCATGTTGGCTCCATGTTCACCCTGTTTTTTGGGGCGGACAACGTGTCGTCCTTTGCCGATGCGAAAAATGCAGATTTGGAAGCTTTCGCCCGATTTTTCAGGTACATGCTTTCGCACGGGTTTTACGTGTCTCCTTCTCAGTTTGAAGGCAATTTTGTGTCGGCAGCGCATTCCAATGAGGAATTGCAACGCTTTGTGGAAACCGTTGCAGGCTATCAGCTTTGAACGGAAATTGTTTTTTTACCCACAACCCTAACCCTCAATCCTTATGAAGAGGAATGTGATTATTTTTGACAAGCAGGACATTACCCGGCTGGGCGTTGAGGCTCTTGTGAAAATCAGCCTCAGGCATCATCAATATCAGATTTCCTTTGCGAACGACCGTAGCGAGCTGATTGCCCTTTTGTCCAACAATCCCGAAAGCTTGGTCATCCTCGATTATGCCCTTTCGGATATGAACAGCGTGGATGGATTGCTGAATATCGCCGCTCGCTTCCACAAGGCCAATTGGGTGCTGTTTTCCGAGGATTTAAGCACGCAATTTCTAAAACGGATTGTGATCAGCCATTCCCCGTTTTCGGTGGTGTTGAAGAATTCCGAGATCGCAGAAATTAAGGAGGCATTCATCTCGGCCTACAACCGCACCTCCTTCATTTGCATTCAAATCAGGAATCTACTGGAAGTGGGCGACAGCCCTGTTTTTGGAGAAAGCAACCTGTTGACAATCACCGAAAAAGAAATTCTGAAAGAAATAGCTTGGGGGAAAACCGCCAAGGAAATTGCTGCTGCGCGCAATATCAGCGTTTACACCGTGATAACACATCGCAAAAACATTTACCGCAAATTGGAGGTCAACAACTCGCAAGAGGCCTCCCGCTATGCCTTGAGGGCAGGTATTATCGACGCTTCGGACTATTATATTTGACTTAGTTTCGTTTCTTTCCGGAATTTGCCCTTACCTTTGCGGGCATGAAGACACTGCTGTTGATCCGCCATGCAAAAAGCAGTTGGGATTTTTCCCAATTGAGTGATTTCGACCGTCCTCTCAACAAAAGGGGAGTCCGGAATGCCGCCGAAATGGCTTCCCGCTTTGCTCAAACAGGGATTGCCATAGATTCTTTTGTGTCGAGTCCTGCCAACCGGGCTATCACCACTGCAAGGCTTTTTGTGACGGCTTTGGGAAAGGATGAAAACCTCCTTGTGACGAGGCCGGAGCTATACGAGGCAGAGGCAAGTGTTTTCCCCGAAATTATCCGTTCGTTGGACAACCACTCTCGGGTGGTGGCTATTTTTGCACACAACCCCGGCCTCACCGACTTTGCAAACAGCTTCGGCCTACCAACTATCGATAATTTGCCTACCTGCGGGATTTTCGCTTTGAAAATCAACACCGAAGACTGGGCTCACTTCGAGAATGCGCCGAAGGAACTGTTGTTTTTTGATTTTCCAAAGAATAGGCTCGCTGATTGAAGCCAGCCTCTTTGTTTGCATAAAAATTCTATCTTTGATGAAAAATAATTCTCCAACAGATATGGCAATCATTTCTATCATAGTGGCTGTGGATCGGCAAAACGCCATTGGGCGCGACAACAACCTGCTCTGCCACCTACCTGCCGACCTCAAGTATTTCAAGTCCATCACCGACGGCCACACGATTATCATGGGACGCCGCACTTTCGAGTCCTTGCCCAAAGGTGCGCTGCCCAATCGCCGGAACATTGTGATTACACGGAATGTGGATTTACAATGGCCCGATGTGGAGACATGCGGTTCGTTGGAAGCCGCCTTGGCCTTGGCAAGCGGTGAATCCGAGGTGTTTGTCATTGGAGGAGGATCGGTTTACAGGGAGGCGATCCGGCTTGCCGACAAACTTTATGTGACAGAAATTCAAAATGGTTT
>MKRS01000110.1 GCA_001897035.1 Bacteroidales bacterium 45-6 | reverse complement strand
TTGACTGAAGGATAATTGGGCGAAAAGGTCAGCCCAGAAAGTGCAGTGATATTCCCAATTTGCGAATTGAACACGACTTTGATCCGGCTGAACTCATGAGCAAATACAATGTTGAGTACATTTGTGGAAGACGAAGTTCCGTCGGCGATTGTCATTGAAATTTGCTTGTAGAGCAAGTCAACGTTTCCGCTAACGCCAGTCAAGGTTGTGCCGGTGCTTCCGTCAAATGGTAAATTATCCGTGTTGTTGAATGAATAGCAGACAAAGACGTAGTTCCCTCCCGTAGAGAGAGTGAAAAGGTTGCCGGAAGTGTTTCCTACCGAAAACTGCTTGGAAGCAACCCAGTTGGCTGTTGATACGGAGTTCTTGTACACGATCACCCGGTAGGTGACACCATCGCTCAATGCAGTCTCTGTGCCTGATTTTGTACTTGGGGCGTTGTTTTGGGAAATAGTTCCTGTGAGTAGAAAACTTTCACCCAAAGGGATGGACTGTGTCTTTGAGCTAATTTTAGCTTTGCTGGCAGATGTTTCCTGATCTTTCACACCAGTGATGTTCACGCTGACGGATACTGTTTTTTCCGTGGAAATAGTATCGTTCCCATCCTCTTTTCCGCAACTGTGAATAGTCATCAGTACAAGAAAAAGACATGAAATTTTGCTGATGATATGCTTTTTCATAATCTTGTTTTTAATTTGTGAAGTTTATGTCGTTGTTGTAGTTGTTCTCGTTTCCCCAATCTTCTTTCACGTTTCCTGAAGTGTTGTTGATTGCAATGGAAGATGCCATGATGCTGTTTTCCAAGACCACGTAGTGTATGTCCATTCGAGGGCGGACATATGGAAGCAGACCCCCCTGTTCTTGCTTGTCGCTAAATGTTTTGTCGTTTTCCTGACGCAGAGGTGTAGCTCCAGTCGATTTTTTGTACTTCATTGTGTTCCTTTCTTATTTACAATTATTGCTTAGCTAAAATTTTAAGTTCTTGTATATGAACTTACTGTATAGTAAAAGTTTGCAAGTTAGAATCGCATCATTCAAAAACGCCTTCTTCCCCCATTGAGAAATGGTTGATTCGTTAATAGAACCGGTTTCGGCTTGTTGCTTTGTTACAAGTCATGCTGCTGCAGCATAAGCCCCGCAGACACACTGAGTTTATCCTAAATTCCCTATAATTACTTTATTGAAAACATTGAAAGCGTGCGATTGTAAATCCTTGTATTACAGTTTGCTCCTTTGTGCTTTTAAAAAACGGCATAAAGATAGTGGTCTTTTTTTTTGTATTTTCCGTTTTGTGGTTAATTAATTTGAATAAAAGTGAATAGCGCTCATTTTTCTTAATAACTCTTTCTTAAAGGTGAATTTTCCATACTGTTTGGCAGACGGAAACACGAAGCGGGGAATTTTTTGAAAAAAATAAGCCTTAAATTTTACAACCTGCTAATTATTACTTAAATTTGCACCCCGAAACAGAAGGGAGGTTTTTTGATTTACTAAACTAAACATATTCAGAATAGTAACCTGTATTGTGAATCAGGATTCACAATTATAGGGGATTTCCCTCTGATTTATAATTCAAGCAAGTTCAAAAAAATAATAACTAAATACGAAGTAATAAAAATGATTATCGTTCCATTGAAAGAAGGCGAAAACATTGAAAGAGCCTTGAAAAAATTTAAAAGAAAATACGAAAAAACAGGAGTTGTGAAAGAACTTAGACGTCGTCAGGCATTCGAAAAGCCTTCTGTTACAGGCCGCAAACAAAAATTGCATGCTGTCTATGTGCAAAAACTTCAGCAATCTGAAGATTAATTTGGCAAATTCGTAAAAAACACCTACATTCGTTTTTCCAAGGGAAAGACAATGACTCAGGTAGAAGCATATCTAAAATATCTCCGTCATGAAAGGAATTACTCCCGACATACGGAGATTTCTTATTATACGGATTTGTGTCAATTCGAGAATTTTGTGACCGGAATTCTTGGGGGATTCGATACCGAGCAGATAGATTCCGATATCGTCCGCCGCTGGGTGGTTGAGCTGATGGAGCGAAAGGTTTCGCCTAGAAGCATCTCCCGCAAGTTGAGCGGGGTCAAATCTTTCTATGGCTACTTGTTGGAGCATCACCTGGTGTCGCACAATCCGGCCCGAGGGATAAAAGCTCCGAAAGCCAGTAAGCCTCTCCCTTCGTTTGTCAACTATGCCGAGATGAAGCCTCTCCTCGAAGAGCATACGCTTGCGGTCGATGGACAAGGGCAATTTGAGGCCGCTCGGGATCATGCCCTTGTGGAATTGTTGTACTTGACCGGAATGCGCCGGGACGAGCTGATAAAGCTTCGCGATGCGGATGTTGACTTTTCGGCCAGCCAGTTGTTGGTGAACGGAAAGCGCAGCAAACAGCGTCTTATCCCTTTTAGCGAAAAAGCTGCGCTGATGTTAAAAACGTATCTTGAGGTACGCAACAAGGAGGTTTCACTCGA
>MKRS01000109.1 GCA_001897035.1 Bacteroidales bacterium 45-6 | reverse complement strand
GGCTACCGGCGCCGTTTTTAATGCTTCCTCCATTGCCGCCACACCGCAAAAAGTATTGCTGTCTACCCGGAGCCTGAGAGGGCTGACACCAGCTTATTCACTGGAAGCCTACTGCCCCACACCGGCTGACCAGGGCAATCACGGCACCTGCGTGGCTTTTGCCAACGCTTACGGCATCGCTACCATTCTGTATGCCAAAACACATAATATCACGAACAGGACTATTATTGATAAATACGCATTCTCTCCCAGCTACCTGTATGAGCAGATCAAATCTGAAGAGGATAATGATTGCCAGAACGGAAGCGACCCCATCATGGCGCTGGTAAAGATGATTAATGGCGGCGATGCATTCAGCACCACCGTTCCTTATCAATGCAATACGCAACTGACTGATGTGGCAAAGCAGGAAGCCGTTAATTATAAAATTAAGGATGCTGCTATCCTTTTTGCCGGAAAGGGAATGATGGAAGAGGATAAATATGTATTACCTGCGGAAGACATGATCGCCGTTACCAAAAAAGCATTACAGGAAGGTACCCCGGTATCCACCGGCTGGCACCTGCCTAAAAGCTTTTTTTATGTAAAGTCGGATGTATGGAACACCACCAGCGACGACCAGCTAAGCGACTGGAAACATAACGGGCATGCCATGGCTGTTGTAGGCTATGATGATAATAAATATGGCGGTGCATTCCGCGTGCTGAACAGCTGGGGAACAGGATGGGCCGATAAGGGTCTGGTATGGGTAAAGTATGATGACTTTGCCAAATGGTGTGTGTTGGCCATGCAGGTATTCGCCGACCCGCTCACACCGGCGCCTGCGGAAGTAAAGCCGGCTCCAAAGCCCACACCGGCACCCACTCCTGCTCCTTCACCCGTTCCCAAGCCGGTAGAAAAGAAATTTTCCCTGAGTGGAAATGTTGCGTTCAGATTGAATACCGGGGAAGATATGCCCATTAAAAAAACGTCCACCCGCAACTTACAGGTAGACGATGACAAGCCAGCCCCGAAAGAGGAATTGGTTGCCTATACCATGGCAGGCAGCTATGCCAGCGGTACGGCCTTCCGGTTTTATATAGATGTGGATAATGAAGCGTACATATATGCTTTTGCCACTGATCTTGGCGGAAAGGTAAATTTAATACTGCCTTTTGACGACATGCAGTCCACCCATGTAGGGGCTAACAGCACCATCGCTTTCCCATCGGATAGAAAAGTAGTAAGGCTGGACGAGAACAGGGGCACCGATTATTTATTGATCTTATATGCTGCAGAGAAATTAGATGCAAAAAAAATTGCCGACGATATGAACGGCATGACCGGTGCGCTCAGCACCAAAATAAAAGCAGCGCTGGGTGATAAGCTCATGGATAAATCCGTTATTAAATATGCTGCCGATAAAGTGGGCTTCAGCGCGAATGGAACAGCCACCCGGAATCTTACCGTAACCAACGACGATCAAAAAACGGTTTATACCGGCGGAACCGTTGTGCCGCTGATGGTGGAAATAAAGCACAATTAAAATTTTCAAATGAAATTTTATTACGCAACTATCCGTGGACGGATTGCCAAGGCAGTATTCGCTTTTTTTCTGATAGTTATAACTGCAAAACTCTTTGCGCAAACCGGCAATATTATTATCCCCAGCGGCCATGCCAAAATGGTGAGTAATATACTGATTGATAAACAGGGGAAGTACTTATACAGTCAGGAAGGTAACAAAGCCATTATGTGGGACGTAAAGACCCGTAGCCAACTGTACACTTTTAAAAACGACAGTAAAAAAATGTCACTGAGCAACGACGGTACAAAGCTGCTGCTTGGCGATAGCTGCTACTCAACCATCACCGGGAAGACTTTGTTTAAAGTAAAAGAAAGCAATCCGGTATTCTCTGCCGATGATTCAAAAATTTACACGGTGGGAAGCGGACTGTTCGTTACTGATGTTGCCACACAACAGCAAACCAGGCTGGTAGAGTTTTTATACACCAACCCCGAAATTGTTGCTGTTCTTGATAACGACCATGTATTGGTAGCGAATGATGGAGGCTGGCGGGTAATTGATATAGCGCAAAAAAAGATTGACCTTGAATATAAATACCCATACGGTACCACCATCTTTTATTTGCCCGCCCTGCATTGTATAGCCGATTATACCAGTGAATCGCCGGTAACTTTCCGGGATGTCTATACAGGGAAATTAGTAAAAACTATCGCCAAACAAACCACTAAAATTTCGCTGTTTTCATCAGGAAGTAGCAAATACTTTATTTGGAACGGGAATGATTATTTAAACACCTACACTGTTTACAATGGTGAAACATGGGCGCCTGTACGAAATTTTAAAACCAAAGAAAAAATTTACGGAGCCTATTTTTATGGAGATGTAAGCACAGCTTACGTGTCGTCGCGATCGGACATTAACCTGTTAAACACAAAAACAAGCGCGGTAAGCTACACCTTTAAAAGGCAGG
>MKRS01000108.1 GCA_001897035.1 Bacteroidales bacterium 45-6 | reverse complement strand
GTTTGTTGAAAATCGTGCCGTTTTTTAGCATTTTACACATTCCTATTATTTTCTTACATTCCAAAGTGGCAGAAACCCGAACGACTTACCAAAATTATTCCTATTTTTGCCAACTACAAAAAGATAAATTCAAAAATGATCCAAGTCACTGACGTATCCAAAAGCTTCGGCTTGTTGCAAGTGCTGAAAAATATTCATATCACCATCAACGAAGGCGAAATTGTTTCCATCGTAGGCCCGAGCGGCGCCGGAAAAACCACGTTGCTACAAATTATCGGGACTCTCGACAAGCCTGATTCGGGAATTATTGAATTCAACGGAGTGGAAATAGGGAAAATGAAGGAAAAGCATCTTTCCGACTTCCGCAACAAGAACATTGGTTTCGTTTTCCAGTTTCATCAACTCTTACCCGAATTCACGGCACTCGAAAACGTGATTATCCCCGCTCTGATTGCGAAAGCCAAATAATCGAAAGCCCGCGAACACGCCAAGGAGCTGCTCGACATGATGGGACTTTCGGAACGTTTCAACCACAAGCCCAACGAACTATCGGGCGGCGAAAAGCAACGTGTGGCAGTGGCCAGAGCCCTCATATACAATCCAGCCGTGATTTTGGCAGACGAGCCTTCGGGCAGCCTCGATTCGGAGAACAAGACTGAGCTTCACAAGCTATTTTTTGAACTTCAAAAGACGATCAACTAAACATTTGTCATTGTCACGCGCGACGAGCACTTGGCTTCGATCACCGACCGCACCATATACATGCAAGACGGTAAAGTGATCGACGAAAAGGCGAAGAAGCTTCCCGAATTAGCAAATTTAGAACTAAGCGGCGAATGATTGCAGGAGAGGTCAAAACATCGCATTTCCTAAATCCCCGTTTACATATCCACTTGTTTATATAATCTCAGTATGAAATTAAAATCGCTTATGGCAATTGCATTAGGTACATCACTGCTCAGCCTTTCCAACGAAGCAAATGCCCAAACTCCAAATGAGGAAACCCCGCTGATCGGAAAAGTGAAAGTGAGCTCAGCCGACAAGCTCCTCACTCCCGAGATCCTGCATAGCTTTGGCCGCTTAGGAGACATTCAGATATCGCCCGACAAAAAGAAAATACTCTACGGAGTCACTTACGTCAGCATCGAGCAAAACAAGACCAACCGCGAATTATTCACGATGAATATCGACGGCACGGATAAAAAGCAAATCACCCACACTCCCAAAAGCGAAAACAATGCAGTCTGGATTCAAGGAGGAAAGAAAATTGCCTTTTTGAGCAGCGACAGTGGTTCGAGCCAAATCTGGGTCATGAATCCGGACGGTTCCGGCAGGCTACAGGTCAGCGAGGTGGAAGGCGGAGTGGACGGATTCAGCTTTTCGCCGGATGAAACCAAAGTCCTTTTTTTCAAAAACGTGAAATATGGGCAACGCTCATCCGATCTTTACCCCGATTTGAAAAAAGCTTCGGGTCGCATCATCGACGACTTGATGTACAAGCATTGGTCGGAATGGATAGAGGAAATCCCCCACCCTTTCGTGGCCGATTACAACGACTTGAAGCTAACAAACATAACCGACCTTCTTGAAGGCCAGCCTTACGAATGTCCGATGCTGCCTTTCGGAGGGATGGAACAATTGGCCTGGAGCCCCGACAGCAAGATCATAGCCTACACCTGCCGCAAGAAAACAGGAATGGAATATGCCATATCCACCAATTCCGACATATACCTCTACAACTTAGCCGATAAAACGACTAAAAACCTCACCGAAGGGATGATGGGCTACGACATCAACCCCACCTTCTCGCCCGACGGGAAGAAAATCGCCTGGCAAAGCATGGAACGCGATGGCTACGAAGCAGACAAAAACCGCCTGTTTGTCCTCGACATCGCCACAGGGAAAAAAAACTACGCCACGGAAAATTTCGATTACAACGTGGATAACTTCATCTGGAACACCGACAGCAAAACACTCTACGCCATCTCCTGCGTAGAAGCCAAGACTCATATTTTCTTCGTAAACCCAGAAAAGAAAACAGTGGCAGCCATCACCAAAGGCGATTTCGACTACCAATCGGTGCAATTGGCAGGCAGCGGCAAGTTGATCTCCACCCGCCATTCACTTTCGAAACCTGACGAAATTTATGCGGTCAACGTCAAGGATGGTGCAGCCTCCGAACTGAGCTTCGAAAACAAGGATATTCTCGACCAACTGACTATGGGCAAGGTGGAAGAACGCTGGGTGACAACCACCGACGGGAAAAAAATGCTGACGTGGGTGGTGTTTCCTCCCAACTTTGACCCGAACAAGAAATACCCGGCAATCCTTTACTGTCAGGGCGGCCCGCAAAGCACCGTCAGCCAATTCTGGTCCTATCGCTGGAATCTCCAGATCATGGCTGCCCACGGCTACATCATCGTAGCACCCAACCGCCGCGGACTCCCCGGATTTGGCAAGGAATGGAACGAGCAAATCAGCGGCGACTA
>MKRS01000107.1 GCA_001897035.1 Bacteroidales bacterium 45-6 | reverse complement strand
CGGAAGAAAACTCGCTACTCAAGACATTTGTGAGCGAAATCCGAGACGTCCATGTCCAGAAAGACCGCCTCCGCTTCAGGCGCAACATAGAGAGGATAGGCGAACTGATGGCATACGAAATAAGCAAAACTCTGGAGTACATGCCCCTCCAAGTGGAAACACCGCTGGGAATTTCGGACACATTTGTCCCGAAGGACAAGCTCGTTATTGGCACGATTCTCCGGGCAGGCCTCCCGTTCCATCACGGCTTCCTGAATTACCTCGACAAAGCGGAAAACGCATTCGTGTCCGCTTATAGGAAATACAAGGAAAACTCCGAACACTTCAACATCTTCATCGAATACATCGCCTCTCCTCGGCTCGACGACAAAGTGCTTATCCTCACCGACCCGATGCTCGCCACGGGCGGAAGCATGGAACTGGCCTACCATGCCTTGGCCACAAAAGGCATCCCGCAGCACATCCACATCGCAAGCATCATTGCCAGCCAATATGCCATCGACTATTGCAAGGCAAAGTTCCCTGAAGCCAACACGACGATTTGGACCGCGGCCATCGATCCAGAACTCAACGGCCACGCCTACATCATCCCCGGCCTGGGCGACGCGGGAGATTTGGCCTATGGGAATAAAGATTGACCTGGAAAAGACCATCTAAAAACGCCCTTCAGCCATTCTCTCAGAATAGGCTGAAAGGCGTGTCACACTACCAAATCAAGTAAAAGAAATGAAAATAAATGCGCACTAAACCTGATGCGCAATGCTTCGTTTAATTCCTAAAAGTTCCATTTTTTGGGTTCGAAAAATGCTTGTGGATGCAAACACGCCGGGCAAGTTTTCGGCGCTTTCTTGGCTGTGATGACAAACCCGCAGTTGCGGCACTGCCAATCGATAGCCTCCTCTCGGGAGAACACCTCGTCGTTTTCGATGCGGCCCAGCAAAGCCTTGTAGCGTTCTTCGTGCATGGCCTCCACTTTGGCAATGGAGCGGTACATAGTGGCTATTTCCCTGAAACCTTCTTCTTCGGCCACTTCTGCAAATTTTGGATAGTCGATCGTCCACTCCTCGTGCTCGCCAGCGGCAGCCGCAACTAAGTTTTCGGCAGTGGTGGCAATTATTCCGGCAGGATAAGAGGCAGTGATTTCGACCATGCCTCCTTCCAAGTATTTAAACATGCGTTTGGCGTGTTCTTTTTCCTGATCTGCTGTTTCCAAAAAGATGGCAGCGATCTGTTCAAAACCTTCTTTTTTTGCCTGGCTGGCAAAAAACGTGTAACGAGTCCTGGCCTGCGATTCGCCTGCAAAAGAGGTCAGCAAGTTTTTTTCGGTTTGGGTTCCCTTGATACTTTTTTCCATAAGACTGATCAATATTTAGTTGACATTTACACAAATGTACCTAACATTTTTTTCTTAACATAATAGTCAAAAATAAATTCGTAACTTTGCGCACTTAAAAATAATTAACAAAGCCAGGTATCAGAGCAATATAATTAGAATCGATCTAAGGTGGGACTACCGGAGGTAAACAAAATACTGATTGATAATAATTTAAAACCAATAAATAAAAGTTTAATTTTTGTCAAAGAACCATCTATTTTCTTTGACAACGTTTATCCATTGAACGAATGAAATCGAACCTCTTTTGCAAATTCAGGCCGGAGTTTTTTGAGTCTATCAAGACATACAACAAAGACAAATTCGTATCCGACCTCATGTCCGGCACCATCGTCGGCATCGTGGCACTGCCATTGGCCATAGCTTTCGCTATCGCTTCCGGCGTAACCCCTGAAAAAGGACTTTACACGGCCATCGTAGCGGGCTTCATCATCTCTCTGCTGGGAGGAAGCAACGTGCAGATAGGCGGCCCCACCGGAGCGTTTGTCGTGATTATTTCGGGTATCATCATGCAATATGGCGTGCAGGGATTAGCCATCGCCACGGTGATAGCGGGACTTCTGCTCGTGCTGATGGGCGTGCTGCGGATGGGCGTTGTCATCAAGTTCATGCCCTACCCCATCATCGTAGGCTTCACCAGCGGGATCGCATTGATTATTTTCACCACCCAAATCAAAGACCTTTTCGGGCTGACCATCCCAAAGGTACCTGCCGACTTTGTCGAAAAATGGGGAGCCTATTTCACCCATTTCCACACCATCAACTGGTGGGCTTGCCTGATAGGCATCCTAAGCATCGTCATCATCCAACTGACCCCTAAAGTATTGAAAAAAATACCCGGTTCGCTGTTTGCAATCGTCATTTGCAGCATCCTTGCATATCTATTGAAAGAAAAGGCGGGGATAACCAGCATTGAAACCATCGGCGACCGGTTCAAGATTGCCGGCGGATTGCCGCAAATGGAAAGCGTTCCGATCAACTTGGATTCCATCCGCTTGCTATTTCCGGCAGCCTTCACCATT
>MKRS01000106.1 GCA_001897035.1 Bacteroidales bacterium 45-6 | reverse complement strand
CCTATCAGCTAAAAATTCAATTTGAAGAGTGGCGAAACGAGAGGTAAGGATTCTCATTTCTTGCACACTGTCCGAAAGTCGCACCATTCGCAGGGTTTGCCTGTGACAGTTTGTTTGAAAGCTGTCTCGACATCAAATATTTCATCCAAACATTGGTCCAGTAAGTTCTTGAACTCAAGGCGATATTTTTCAAAATCAATTACGGGTTCGGGTGCCCCTTTCGGCACTTTTTCTTCAACGACAGAATTAAAACTCGTGTCGAAAATACTCTGGATGAAGTAGATGGAAGGCATTATAGAGGCCTTGGGGTTTTCCCTGGCATATATCAAGGAATACAAGAACACCTGCATGACGGCTTTGGGACGTTTCTCTATCTCGGAATTGAACAAATCGGGCAAAGCGGCGAAACTAAGAGTTCCCTTTCCCGTCTTGTAGTCGATAATCCGTGTTTTGCCATCGAACTCATCCACCCGATCGATAAACCCTTTCAAGCGCACCGACTTTCCCGAAGGCAAAGCATAGCTTTCTTCAAAACGTTTCTCGGATTCGAGATATGTGAACGGCGTATGTTTCAGATCGTAGCGAAGCGTTTGCCGGACATATTTCTTCAGAATCTCAGCTATCAGCAGGATTTGCCCATAGAGCGGGCGCACCTCATTTTCCCGCTTGAAATAGTGTTTTGCAAACGACTGCTGAAGCAGCGATTCGAGGTATTTTTCGTTTTTCAGGATGTTTTTCAGGACATCAGTAGTGACTGCCTTGCCGGTGAATTCGGAGTATATCCACTCCATAACGCTGTGGAAAATACTTCCGAACACGTCCGATTCCACTTTCTCGGACAATTCATCTTCCGACCCCAATTCTTCGACCACCGACAGATAGAATTGAAGCGGACAATCCAGATACTTATTGATGGCACTCGCCGACAAGGCTCTGTCGCCGCCGTCCAAAAAACGGGACAAGCTTCTGGCGATTTCTGGCGATTTGAGGATGGCTATCGGTTCTGCGCCAAGGGAAGGCACTTCATAGACAACAATCTGTTCGCGGATTTCAAAATGTTCTGGATAGAGATGCTTCAACTGATAGAAATAGCGGCTCACTTCGGCTGCTTTCGCCCCTTCCGTGCGGGTGTCGTAGAGCATGAAAATTCGTTTTGCCCGGAAAATCATGCGGTAGAAATGGTAGGCAAAGACACTGTCCTGGTGCTCATACGTGGGCAAGCCAAACCCACGCCGAAGACGGTATGGAATAAATGAATTGGCTGCTTTTCGGGCTGGAAAAACGCCCTCGTTCATCGAAAGCAAGACCAGGTTGTCGAAATCGATGGCACGGGTTTCGAGCACCCCCATCACCTGTAAGCCGGAAAGAGGTTCCCCCTCGAACGAAACGCTTACGCCCGCCACCAGTTTTTTCAATAAACGAAAGAATGTATCGGTCTGAACGGATACCTTCAGTTCTTTCATCGTGTCCTCAATCCGGTTTACAGCCTTGTAATATTGAACGATGAATTCGCGTTCGAGATCCACCGAGCGCACCTTCGGCTCCCCCTCCTCCGTCATTTGTGCGGACGAAGTCAAATCCCGATGCAGGTGCGACAAAATCTCTTTCAATGCGGCGGGCAGTTGTTGTGGATCGCTCATCGGCAGAAATATCCGTTCGAGCAAAGGGTGCACATTCAGATCCTTTGTAGGAACGACGATGCGGTTGTAAGCCAGAATGTCCCGGTGCAAGTCATCGGCTTTTTTTCCAACAATTTTGGCAACATAGCTATGCGTCAGCACGGGAAGTACAAACCGGAAATAAACTCCCAACTGCCCGTCCGCCATCCGAAAATTCTTTTGCACCTCGAAAATCAGGTTCATCAGAGCCGCAACCGAAGAATTCCCCAGGCCATAGCCCATGGTCACGTTGATCTTCTCTATTTCTTCCGGAATGGAATACAAAGTGGGCAGCAACAGGTTTTCATCGGCCAGCACATTGGCGGTGTTAGGCACCAAGTGGGTTTCGCCCAATTTGTCTTCCTCCAGCAATTTACGCAGGATAGGATGCACTTGCTTGGCCTGTCCCACAAAGGACGGGATGCCGATCACGTCCACCGACACTTTTCCTTCCGGAATATCTTCTTCCTCGAGAGTTAGCTGCGAGTGGAATCTTAGCTCGTTTTTTTTCAAGAAGAACGAAGCCCGGTTGCTTTCGTCGCGCACAAGCGGCGATTCGTAATCCCAATAGAAATCAGCCACTCCACGTTTTTTCGCATATTCCAGCAATACTTCCTCGGAGAGCGAATGACCGTTGAGTCCGATAAACACCAGCCGTTCATCCTTCAATTCGGGCAATTCAAGTTTCTTGGCTTTCTCGGCCACCTCCCGGAATATCATCCCTTCGTATGCCCAGCCTTCAGCATGAAGCCGTTCCTTGAAAGTTGAATACAAGGAATGAAGAACCTCCCATATTTCCAAAAAGTCATGCTTGGTTTTGTCACCCTCGCTTATCGGCA
>MKRS01000105.1 GCA_001897035.1 Bacteroidales bacterium 45-6 | reverse complement strand
AAAACACTTCGCCCGCAAAAGCTTATTGGGTACAAGAGTATAAAAATACCGGAAAACAGGTGGTTTTTGCCGATCAGAACGTGAAAACCTATACCGAAACATTGCTTGGGAACAAGCTTGTGGTTGACGCCACCGGCACACCTGACTCCACGGGAATAATTGTCGTGTACGGAGCAACTGAAAATGATGCGATGACTTGTCATGTTCTTTTTGACAACTTTGGAAAAGCACAGTTGGAGGTTAACTCAATCACAAACAACGACGTCGCCTATCCCGGAGATTCAGGTGCTCCCATACGCCTTGAATTTGAAGATTTTCACAACACACTCGAAAAATCAAACCCGAACATCTCGGTGAATACATTTGATAACGGTAATCCCGATTCGGAAAAAGGAAAAAGTTCGGTAATGATCATGACAGCGATCAACGACTATGTCATATACAATATGAGCATTCCTTTTTCAGGGAACTACAAAATGACACTGAATTATAAGGTGTCGCAAACCCAAAGAGGAGAAGCTCAATTCTATTATATCGACCCAAACGGTGTTGAAACCGCATTGGGCAGTGTCCAAAATGAATCGACAACAGGTTCGGAAGTTATGCGTACCGTCGATTTGGGAACAATCAACGTTGCACTAGCCGGAACCCTGAAGATAAAGATGAAACTTGTGGGCAACGGCGTTTCGGGAACCGGGAAATACATCGGGGCAAACTACATGGTGTTCACAAAGCAATAAAAAAAATTTGTTTATCTTTTATTAAATCTAATTTTATGAAAAAAAATTATTTGCAGAAGAATTTTTCAATCGGACTGTTGGGTTTACTCTTTATCACGAGTGGCGCGAACGCACAAACGACGGACAAATATCGTATATGGGCGAAAGATGCGAATGTATTGCATAACTATTATTATTGGGACAGCCCCGTAACTGTAACCAGTTCAGGAACTAACTTTGCAATTCCTACCGAGAATGGAGTAAACCAAGGAGTTAATTATGCATGGAACAATTGTTTCCTTAAATTTGAGAATGTGGATTTCGGAACTTATTCCGATTCACTCATATTTCTTCGAAACGTGCCGAGAGGGGCTATCATTGAATTTTGGATTGACAGAATCGAGACGACACGTTTCGATACATTTTTTAATGACGGAGGTTATACAACCACCGGAAACAAGAATGTGATCGATTTGTCAGGAGGGAACTTTTTGGGAAGCTACCAGCATTGGTACAATAAAGATGGCAACTGGAGCCGCTGGGAAACACAAAAGATCGCAATAAACAAAACCGGTGGTGTACATACTTTGTATGTGTTGTTTCGGGCAGGCGGAAAAACAGAAACCAATCAAACAATTGGAGGGCTCTATTATATCGACTTGAAGAGGACACTTGGTGATGTGGCAACAGCCTTAACCTCAGATGAAACAACACTGGAGATTCCAGTTGGAAAACACAATCTGCAAGTTTCGTTGACTCCCTCGACCGCATCGAAAGAAGATTTGGTATGGACAGTGGAATCCCAAAGCGAGCCTGGCGTTTTGAACATCAGTGATGGTACAATCATAGCCATGAAAGCGGGCACAGCTACAGTTAAATGTATTTCAAGCAGAGCAGCGGGCGATGTGTCACTAACATATAATGTCACGGTTGTAGGAACATCAACGGTAGCCGTTAACAAAGTGGAGGCGGAAACGGCCGATACGCTCTACAACACCTATAATCCCGTGGCTGCTCAAACTTTCGCCAAGGGAAGCCTTGATGGAGAATTCGGCGGAGGAAATAATCAGGGGTTGATTTACACATGGAATACGAATTTCGCTATTTACAGAAATATCGACTTTGGAAGTTTCACGGATTCCATTAAATTCCGTCACGCTGAAATAAGAGGTGGAGCGGTCGAATTTTGGATAGATAGAGACATAATCGGCGAAAGACATTCCAACAGACTCGCTGCGGGGGATTATTTCAATCCGAGCGGAAAAGAAACAGCAGGAGGAAAATTTTTAGGACGCTATGAATTTTTGAAAGAGAACGGCTTTCTTGGCAATGACAAATGGGCGGAATTTCAACTCCCTATTGTTCCTGTTTCAGGCAAGCATGATTTGTATGTTGTTTTCCTACGGGGAGGAAAGGGCACCTTTGAAAAAACTACCGGCCACTATGACTGGTTCAAATTAGACAGAAAGGTTGCGGATATTTATCAGATAATTCCCTCATGTGATTTATTGGAATTGAAGAAGGGCGAGGAAAAGGCCGTTGCTTTAACCATTGTTCCCGAAGTCGTATACAATAAAGATGTTACATGGTCTGTCGAAGAAGGCGGTGATCGCGTCAGTGTCGATAATACAGGAAAAATCACAGGTATAGTTCCCGGCACAGCAAAAATAAAGGTTACTTCAAATGCGAACAGCAATGTATATGCGGAAATAGGCGTAACTGTTACAGACATGACAAGCGGAGTTTCCAATTCCGATTTGGAATTCACATACAACAACCCT
>MKRS01000104.1 GCA_001897035.1 Bacteroidales bacterium 45-6 | reverse complement strand
CACCAAGGAGCCTGTCGCTCCGGGCAATTCGGCCACCAAAACCAGCATCCGCAAGCCAGAGATTTTTCATTCTGTGAAGAAGATCGAAGGGCTGTTGAAAACACAACTCAAAAAAGGCGAGATCTCGTTGGCTGCGGCTCACGACGAATACGACAAAGTACTCGATGTCGCGTTGAACATCTTCGACGAAAACACTAAAAAGTTTGAAGAAAAACTAAGCACAGCCAAAGGAAAAGCAGACCAACTATTAGCCATCTACTTGAATGATGTAGAACTGGAACGAACCAACTAAGCAGCTCCTATTTATTCTATCAATTTACTATTATTCAAGATTTTAATTTCAAATAAAAATCTTGAAAAGGGAATCTCATGTCTAAAAAGAACACCAAATAAATTATAAACAAAGCATTATGTCAAACAAAGCAAAAGGATTATACATCCTTCTATTTCTCTTGTTCAGCTCGTTTTCTTTTTCCCAAAAGGTAACAGTTGCTGGCAAAGTAGTAGGCGCAGACGGCGCCGAACTCCCCGGAGTAAATGTGTACATCCAAGGGCAAACCAGCGCGTCAATCATGACTGACATTGACGGAAAATTCAGCCTGCAAGTGCAGGAAGGCAAGGTCATCATGTTCTCTTACGTTGGTTTTCTAACCAAAACTCTCACGGCCAAGGAAGGCAACAACTACGTGGTGACCCTGCAAGAATCGAACCACGCCATCAGGGAAGTCGTTGTCACAGCCCTTGGTATCGAGAAAAAGGAATCCACCATCGGGTATGCCGTCCAGGAAGTGGATGGAAAAGAATTGATAAAAGCCCGCGATCCGAACCCCATCACAGGGCTTACCGGCAAGGTGGCTGGACTATCAGTAGGTGCTTCTTCTGAAATGCTGACAGCCCCGAACGTGCTCCTGCGCGGCGACCAACTCTCGCTCTACGTGGTGGACGGTGTGCCCATCAATTCCGACACCTGGAACATCAGCCCCGACGATGTGGAAAGCTACTCTGTCCTGAAAGGACCGGCCGCCGCTGCATTGTACGGTAGCCGCGCCCAACATGGGGCTATCCTGATTACAACAAAGAAGGGGGCAAAAGGTAGGGACAAGCTGCAAGTGGAATTCAACTCCTCGAATGTATTCGACAAAGGCTTTCTGGCTTTTCCCCGCTTGCAAGACGAATATGGAGCCGGTGAAAACGAATTGTACGCTTTCGGCGACGGTAAGGGAGGCGGTTTGAACGACAACGACTACGACGTGTGGGGTCCTAAATTCCGCGGACAACTGATTCCCCAATACGACGGAGAATACACTCCCAACCAAACCTGGACAACAACCTTTCCCGGGGGATACTCCTACACAGGCAACATCAAGCCAACGCCATACATCGCCCGCGGCAAAAACAACCTTGGCAACTTCCTGCGCACCGGATTTCAAACAACCAACAACCTGTCGGTGACAAAAAGCGGCAAAGACTACACAGTACGCACCTCGCTCTCGCATTCTTTCCAGCAGAGCATCATCCCAAACATGTTCCTGAACATCACCGGCCTGAACATGTATGCCTCCGTCAACCTGAGCAAGAAATTCTCGGTGGATGCCAACCTCAACTTCAACTACCAATATACGCCCAATTATCCGGATGTGAGCTATGGGCCAAACAGCTTGATATACAACGTCGCGATTTGGACCGGAGCCGACTGGAGCGTGAGCGACCCCAAAATCAAGGGAATCTGGCAGCAAGGCAAGGAAGGTGTTCAACCCATCTTCGCTGAATACCAACGCTACCACAACCCTTGGGCAATGGTGAATTATTGGCTCCGCGGACACGACAAGAAGGATACTTATGGATATGTGACAGGACATTACACCATCGACGACCACTTGAACATGAGCTTGAGAACCCAAATATCGACTTACGACTTGCTGCGTACCGAAAAGATGCCTTCGTGGGCGCATCCCTATGGCCGCGAGCAAAATTTGGGTGACTACCGGGAGGACAGACGCCGGTTGACCGACAGCAACACCGATTTCCAGTTAAATTACAACTATCTGCTGAGCGACTTGATCCAGATTTCAGGACTTGTGGGAGGAAACCTTCGCATCTTCCAATACAATTCCGGTTTCACCTCCACCGACTACCTGATCGTACCGAATGTGTATTCGTTCAGCAACTCGCTCAACCCCATCCAAGCCAACAGCTTCAACGCCAAGATGAACGTGTACAGCGGATACGCCGCCATGGACGTTGATTTTGGAAAATATGCGACCCTCTCTGCCACAGGCCGTCTGGACAGGTC
Source organism: Bacteroidales bacterium 45-6 (assembly GCA_001897035.1). Lineage (GTDB taxonomy): Bacteria > Bacteroidota > Bacteroidia > Bacteroidales > Dysgonomonadaceae > UBA1309. Next base: position 227 of record MKRS01000104.1, on the reverse strand, counting down.
GTCGGCCATCTTAAGCAGCAACGACACCTATTTCTACCCAAGCTTATCGGTGGCATCACTCGTTTCCGACTACGTGAAATTGCCCGATTTCATTAGCTCGTTGAAAGTGCGCGGCTCCTATGCGGCAGTGCGCGGCGTGACCACCAGCGAAAAAATCGGAACAGCGCCCTTCAATACCATAACGGCACTTGGGGGAAGCACCTCAAACAGCATCAATGGCTACCCCT
>MKRS01000103.1 GCA_001897035.1 Bacteroidales bacterium 45-6 | reverse complement strand
CATTTCGTTTTTGGGGCGAGCATAGATGTAGATACCCAGATACTCGCGCCGGGTCATCTGCATGGTTTCGGGGTTGCGAACTGCGGGGTAGTAATCTAAATAGAGTGAAATTTTGTCGTTACGAATGGCTCGCTGGCGAACCGTAACTTTTGTACACGTGTGTGACATAATGGTTGATATTTAATGTTTTACAATTGTTGAAAATCTGCTGCAAATATGGGCGGTGATATGTAGGCGAAATTGTTAACCGCCAAATAACCGCTATTCAATTTTGGGAGCCTCGAACAGTTTGTCTAAATCGGGCTTTGAAATCTTGGTATATTTCCCCTCGCGGACTTTGGGAATGTTGTAATCCTTGACGTAGTGGTATATCTGGTCGCGGGTCATATTGAATTGCGCCATCGCTTCGGCAACGGTGTAGTATTGCGGCTCATCGGGCTCAGCTACACCTTTGGCAATATCGAAGTGTTTTTTGGAGTAGTAGACCATTATGCCTACTTTCTTTTTTGGGATGGCATTCTTTGATGCAAGCGTGTAGATGGCTGCCAATGTCATATTAAACTGTTCTTGAATCTCCTGCACGGAGTACCATTCTGTTATTTCCGGATTGGCGGCTTTCTTCGCGAAATAGTTGTCGATATGCTTTTTACTCCAATAGGTTTTGCCCCGATTGAATGTTCGGGGAATGTTTTGTTTTTTAGCCACAACAAATATCCATGATTCAGTAACACTGTACTTCTCCTTTATTTCAGCAGTGGTGTAAAATTCGGTAATAGGAATACGTTCCTTTGATTGGATGCGAAATTCTGTTGGACGGTTGAATAGCTTGTCAATATCCTCTTTTCGCAGTAGATATTTACAGCCCAACCGAGAGGCTTTTAACTCGCCATTTCTTAGATAGCTGTATAAAGTTGGGCGAGTGACACCCAAATAGACAGCAGCTTCTGTGATTGTGAGAAAAGGTTTGTCTTTTATCTTTTCAATAGGCTTCTCGAGTACGATTTTTTCGGTAACCTGATTGTTTACCTTGATTAATTCGTCTCGCTTTCTCTTTTTGTATAGTGCATTTGCACACCTGTGCGAACAGCATGTAGTTGTAGTTTTATGGGCGATAAATTCAGTACCACTCCAGCTACAAATCTTCTTAATGTCAATGTTACTACTCATTTTAATTCGTATTAGTTCTCTGTTATTTCTGTAAAATCCCGTAAAACCGTGTAAAATGGCGTAAAGTTTCTCTACTACCTTTCTCTCCGATTTTTTAGAAATCCCGTCCGAGAGCCAAATACGGTACAAAAATGAGCTAAAAATGCACTAAGAACGATAATCATCGCCTAAGTGCCAAAAAGAAAAGGCGTTCATTATGAACGCCTTAGTAATTATTTGTGATGTATGTTAATCGTTGGTAATCACTACCTACTTTCCGATACAAAATTTACCGAAAATATTCCCTAAAATCTCATCGTTCGATATTTGTCCTGTGATTTCTCCCAAATGCGACATGCAATCGCGGATGTCGAGTGCGACCAAGTCGTTGGTGAGGCCACTTTCCAGCCCGTCCATCACCCGTTCGATGGCTGCGTGGGCTTTTTCGAGTGCCTCGTAGTGGCGAATATTGCTCACGATCACATCCGACTGGTTGATCTCGGGAAGCTGTGCCGCTTTGAGAAGCGCATTTTCAAGCACCTCGATGTTTTGTTTTTTCTTGGCGGAAATATACACCCGTTCGGCCTCAAACTGCTCGAAGAGCTGGTTCAGTATTTCCAATTCTTCGTCCGATATCTTATCCGTTTTGTTGAAAACGAGGATGATTTTTCCGGCTGCCAGCTTCGTGATCCGTTCGGTGAGCCATTCGATGTGTTCGGTGGCTTGCGTGCCGTCCACCAGCCAAAGCACGATGGCCGCTTGTTCTATCTTTTTGAAAGTGCGTTCGATGCCAAGTTTTTCTACCGTGTCGGTGGTGTTGCGGATACCGGCTGTGTCGATGAAGCGGAACTCTACGCCGTTGACCACAACGGAGTCCTCAATCACGTCACGCGTTGTGCCATGCACGTCCGAGACGATGGCTTTGTCGTCGTTGAGCAGCACATTGAGCAGGGTGGACTTGCCCACATTGGTTTCGCCCACCAAGGCGACGGGGATTCCGTTTTTGAGCGCATTGCCGTATTTGAAAGATTCTGCCAACCTGCGGATAACGGATTCTACATTGCGGGCCAAATCTTTCAATTGCGTGCGGTCGGCAAATTCTACGTCTTCCTCGCTGAAATCGAGCTCGAGTTCGATGAGTGACGCAAAGTCGAGGAGCTGCGTGCGCAATTTGGACAGCTCGCTGGAGAAGCCACCTCTCATTTGTGTCAATGCCATACGGTGTGCGGCAGCCGAATTGGAAGCGATGAGGTCGGCCACGGCTTCCGCTTGGGAGAGATCCATCTTGCCGTTGAGAAAAGCCCGTTGGGTGAATTCTCCCGGTTTGGCCAATCGTGCGCCTTTGGCGATCAGTTCCTGGAGTATGCCCTGTTG
>MKRS01000102.1 GCA_001897035.1 Bacteroidales bacterium 45-6 | reverse complement strand
CTATCGACAGTATATCATTTCACCAAAGATAATAGCATATTGCCTTCAAACCGGATTTTGTCGCTCGCCGTTGACAAAGCCACCGGATTGATTTACATCGGCACCGACAAGGGGATCGTATCCTATCAAAGTAGCTTTGTTGAGGGAAGCGGTGATTACTCGAACGTATATGCTTACCCCAATCCTGTTCGTCCCGATTATTACGGCGACATCACGGTCAAAGGCCTGCAATACAATTCGGCTGTCAAAATCACCGATCTGAACGGCAACATCGTCAACCAAGGCACTTCAAACGGGGGTACTTACATCTGGAACGGCAAGGACATACGCGGCATTCGTGTAAAAACAGGCGTTTATCTCGTCTTTGCAGCCACTGAAAGTGGAGACCAGGGAGTTGCCACAAAAATAATGGTCGTAAATTATTGATTTGAATCATATACAATTATCGCCTATTGAACGATAATTGTCAAACAAATAAACCGCCTTGTTGTTATATTACTGAGAAATATCGCAACTTGGCGGTTTTTCCGTGTCAATCGGAAAAATAGCAAGTCCAACTTCATTTCCGGCGGAGAAAGAGCTCTATTTTTAAATTTAGCAACCTATATTTGCACTAAAATTCCGATATGAATCCTTTCAACTATAAAAGACGGCTTACCTCCGAAACGCGGGTAGGCAAGGTAGTGATTGGCGGTGACAATCCTATTCGAATCCAATCAATGACCAACACCAACACCAACGACACTGACGGCAGTGCGGAACAGGTGATCCGCATAGTTCAGGCAGGTGCAGACTTGGTTCGGCTCACGGCACAAGGTGTCAGGGAAGCCGAGAATTTGAGAAACATAAAAGCCAAACTGCACGAGTCGGGATACAATACCCCGCTGGTGGCCGACATACATTTCAATCCACGGGCCGCCGAAGCTGCGGCTAAGATTGTAGAAAAGGTGAGGGTCAATCCGGGGAATTTTGTGGACAGGGTGAAAAGTTTTGAACACCTCGAATATTCGGATGAGGAGTATGCGCAAGAAATTGAGAAAATCAGATCCAAACTGGTTCCCCTACTCAACATCTGCAAGGAACACGGCACTGCCCTCCGCATCGGTGTAAACCACGGTTCGCTTTCCGACCGCATCATGAGCCGGTTTGGCGACACACCCGAAGGCATGGTGGAATCCTGCATGGAATTCCTGCATATCTGCGTGGAAGAAAATTTCAAAGACATTGTCATTTCGATCAAGGCCTCCAACACCATCGTCATGACAAAGACGGTTCGTCTTTTGACAGACCGCATGGAGAAAGAAGACCTCGCTTTCCCTTTTCATTTGGGAGTGACCGAGGCCGGCGATGCCGAAGACGGCCGCATCAAGTCGGCGGTAGGCATCGGTTCGTTGCTGGCCGACGGAATTGGCGAAACCATACGCGTGTCGCTCAGCGAAGACCCCGAACGTGAAATTCCGGTGGCCAAGAAGCTTGTGGAGTATATCATGCAAAGACAAAACCACGAGCCAATCACTGCCACGGCAAGTCCTAAATTTTCACCCTATTCCACTGACAGGAGGAAAACCTATGTTGTGGAAAACATCGGTGGAGACCAAGTTCCCGTAGTCATTTCCGACCGTTCTGCTGGCAACTTTGAGCTCGACGCCCATTTCCTACCCGACTACATCTATGCAGGCGCATCCATTCCAGAGAATGCTCCACGTGCCATCCCGTTGATTGTCGACGTGGAGGGTTGGACTGGCTTGAAAAAAACATATCCGCTATTCAGCAACCATCTATCAGTCAACGAACTCATAGTAGAAATAGAGAATAATCAAGCCTCTATCAAATTTATCCGCACCTCTTTTTCTGATTTGAACGAGAAATTCCTGCATTTCCTCAAACAACGTAGCGACCTCGTCCTCATCCTGACAAGCAACCACTTAAATGCAGTGGGAGAACAGAAAGCTTTCTTCCATAAATTGCTGGACGCAGAGACGGAGACTCCCGTCATCGTGGAGCATCAATACGGTGAAGACGAACGTGAAGATTTGCAGATCAAATCGGGAGCAGACTTCGGCGCCATCTTCTTAGACGGGTTTGGCAATGGGATCAGCCTGCGAAACTCCGGCACAATTGCCTTGACGGCCATCGACGCATACATGTTTGGAATACTGCAAGCCTCGCGGCTCAGGACGAGCAAAACCGAATTTATCTCTTGCCCAAGTTGCGGACGTACTTTGTTTGACTTGCAAACAACCGTTGCGCACATCAAAAAATCGACATCACACCTGAAGAACCTCAAGATAGGCGTGATGGGATGTATTGTGAACGGTCCCGGCGAAATGGCTGATGCCGATTACGGATACGTGGGAGCCGAGAAGGGCAAAGTTTCGTTGTATAAGAAAAAAGAATGTATCGAGAAAAATATTCCTTCCGAACAAGCTGTCGACCACCTTATCAAATTAATCAAAGACAACGGCGACTGGCTGGAGCCTGAAACATAACTTCCAAATAAAAAACTGCATTGTCTTACATTTTAT
>MKRS01000101.1 GCA_001897035.1 Bacteroidales bacterium 45-6 | reverse complement strand
TACCCTCGAAAATGTGTCGAAAAACTACCTGCCTCAGATCGGGATAAATGCTCAGGCCACATACCAGTCGGATGTGACAAGGCTCAATATCGACCAGTCTTCCTTGCCATTCAAGCTGAATGTCCCATCCGTAAACAAGGATCAATACAAGGCCACGGTGGACGTGTCGCAGTTGGTTTGGGATGGTGGAGCCACTTCTTCTCAAAAGAAAATGGCAATCGCAAACAGCGAGGTGAACAAGCAGCGGATCGACGTGAACCTGTATGCCGTGAAGGACAAGGTGAACCAAATTTATTTCGGCATCTTGGCTGTGGACGAACAGTTGGGAATAATCGGCTTGACCGAAAAAAACCTGCAATCGAACCGGGACGTAGTTATTTCCATGCTGAAAAACGGCGTGGCCATGCAATCGGATGCCGACCTGCTGGATGTGGAGCTTCTTAGCCTTGATCAGAACCGGATCACCCAGAAAGCACTTCGGAAAGCCTACCTGCAAATGCTTTCGCTCTTTATCCACCAGCCACTCGCCGACAATGTGGAGCTTGAAAAGCCATTGGAAACGAACTTATCTTTCGGCAATATTTCTCGTCCCGAATTACAGTTGTATGCGTCACAAATGGAAGCGTTGAAAACTCAAAATTACGCCATCGATGCAAAAAACAGGCCCAAACTGGCGCTTTTCGCCCAAGGCGGGTACGGCCGTCCGGGCTTGAACATGATGGAAGACCAATTCAAACTATTTGGCATTGCCGGAGTGAAACTGAGTTGGAACTTCGGGGGACTTTACACGAAGAAGAACGAGCAAAAACTAATTGATGCAAACATCAGCAACCTCCAAATCGAACGGGAAACATTCTTGTTCAATACCGGATTGGAACTGACAAAGGAGCAGTCCGAAATACAAAAGATGAAGGACTTGCTCTCCAAAGACGACGACATCATCCGGCTTCGTGCCAGGGTGAAATCATCCGGCGAAAGCCGCTACAAAAATGGCACCTACCAGATGAACGAATTGATCCGCGACATCAACAACGAGTCGCTTGCCCGCCAAACCAAGGCCTTGCACGAAATCCAATACCTCATGAATATCCAGAATTACAAACAAATTCAAGGGAAATAAACACCTCAAAATCAGAAATTAAAACAGCATAAAATATGAAACAGCTATTCTTGACAAGCTTCATGGCAGCGGTTGCGCTCTCGGGCTGCAACTCGAATAAGATGGAACACGATGCATCGGGAACCTTCGAAACCACAGACATCCTTGTTTCGGCGGAGGTCCCCGGTAAAATAGAAAGCTTTGACATCACCGAAGGCGACCATGTGAAAAAAGGGCAATATATCGGGTGCATCGACACCACCCAGTTGTTCCTCAAGAAACTCCAATTGGAGGCAACCTCCAAGTCGGTTGCCGTGCGCAAGCCAAACGTTTCCGTGCAGGTAGCCGCCACAAAAAATCAAATTGCCAAAGCCAATGTGGAAAAGGCCCGCATCCAACGCTTGCTACGCGACGGTGCAGCCACGCAAAAGCAATTGGACGATGTCAATTCTCAACTGGATGTGCTGAAAAGCACCTTGTCCGCCCAATTGAATTCATTGACCACCTCTATCCAAGGTTTGGACAAGGAAAGCAATGTCTATCAGATACAGGTGGCGCAGATCGAGGATCAGCTGCGTCGGAGCCGTATCCTTAGCCCAATCAATGGCACCATTCTGGCAAAATACGCCGAGCCCGGTGAAATGGCACAAACAGGAAAGGCTTTGTTCAAGATTGCCGACATGCGCCACTTGTTCATGAAAGCCTACTTGGTGTCCGACCAACTTGCCGAAATAAAGATTGGGCAAAAGGTGACAGTGTTTATCAACGGGAAAGAGGAGGGCAGGCAGAAATCGTATCCGGGCATCATCACCTGGGTTGCCGACGAGGCCGAATTCACCCCGAAAACCATCCAGACAGAAGACGAAAGGCAAAATCTGGTGTATGCCGTGAAAATTGCCGTGGACAACATGGATGAAGCCATAAAGATCGGGATGTACGGCGATGTGGATTTCTCAACGAAAAACGACCGATGAAACCTGCAATTCTCATCGATGGCATATCAAAAGCCTATGCTGGAAAACAACCCGTCACGGCTTTGGACAACATCAGCCTCTGCATCAACGAGGGCGAACTGTTTGGGTTGATTGGCCCGGATGGAGCAGGCAAGACGTCACTTTTCCGCATTCTCACCACCTTGCTGCTGGCTGACAGCGGTTCGGCTACCGTGAACGGACTGGATGTGGTGGAAGATTACCGGAAAATCCGCGACCAAATCGGATACATGCCCGGCAAATTCTCGCTTTATCAAGACTTGACAGTGGAAGAAAACCTGCGCTTTTTTGCCGATGTGTTCAACACCACGATCGAGGCCAACTACCCGCTGATCGAGGACATTTACGTGCAGATAGAACCCTTCAAGAAGAGGCGGGCTGGCAAGTTGTCGGGTGGAATGAAGCAAAAATTGGCTCTTTGCTGTGCATTGATTCACAGG
>MKRS01000100.1 GCA_001897035.1 Bacteroidales bacterium 45-6 | reverse complement strand
ACTTTAGCAAGTGATGTGGAAAAACTGATGGATTACCTGAAAATTGACAGCGCGGATATAGCAGGATATAGTATGGGTGGTTCCGTGGCTTACCAATTTGCTGTACAAAGTCCTAAGCGGTTAAAAAAACTGGTGATTATTTCTTCTACTTATAAAACTGATGGCTGGCTGCCTGTAGTAAACGGCGCGTTTAAGGATTTTAAGCCTGAATTTTTTGATAATACACCATTACAAACAGCATACGATGCAGTGGCGCCTGATAAAACAAATTGGAGAAAGTTTTTAGCGCAAATGTTTGCTTTTGCCAAAGAGCCATTTAATGTAGGAGATGCTAATATTGCAAAAATAGCTGCACCTGTGTTAATTATATCAGGAGACAATGACGGACTGGATAAAATTGAGTTGATGAAGACATATAAATTATTGGGAGGCGGTGTTTCAGACCTGCAGCCAATGCCGCAATCACAATTAGCCATTGTGCCTTCACAAAATCATGTTAGCCTGATGATGCAGACTACAACCATTGTGACCTATTTGAACAATTTTTTAAAATGACCTGGTGGAATACACCCTTTATAGTTAGTGGTTGAAATTTTTGATACGTGCATTATTGTAATTGATTTGTTTCTTACTGTGTATGGACAACTCTACATTTTATCAAGCAATTCTTTTTTTAATAACTCATAAGCAATATTGTGATCATACACTTCATCAGGACGTATCAAACCAACAATGTCACCCACGAAATATTTATTTTGTAATTTCAATTCCATATTCTGTATAAATTCCTTTTGCGAAGGAACACTTCCAACACTAAACACCATATACTTCCGGTAACATTCAAGCATAAGCTCTATGTTCAAATTATTCTTGGTAAATGCCTGATACAAATCATATAAATCACGCCCTTTACGTCGCTGATATAAAGCACGGATTTTTGTTCCAAGGAGTTCTTCCAACTTATATGTAGTTAAAGAACATGAACCTTCAAACCAATTTGACTGTACACTAAAATCTTTCTTTTCCAAGCCCAATTCTGAAAAATGCTCTCTGCAATTTATTTCAATCTTCAACCGTAATGGTATTACCGGGGCAATTTCAGATTCAAATCTGAATTTCATTGCAGCCATTGTGTCGCCAACCTCAACTTTTGCATTGCCCTATAAAATCAAGTACAGCCCTAAGTCTGTTCAATACTTCGCCTATCGGCTCTGCTCTCATCTGCACCAGGTCTATATCTTCGGAATAACGGGGTTGGGGCAGTAAATACAATTTATGCAAAGCTGTGCCGCCACGAAACACTAAATGCCCGGCTAAGTAGTCGTCATTAAATATTTGTACTAATGCGCGACAGATTACCAAATCCTGCTCAATCTGTTCATTGGTTCGCCATGCAACTGTATTGCTCCATTCTATAATATCGCTTTGTGGTATCATTCGTCAATTTCAATTTCTGTGTTCACTATAACTTTCCACCGTTCATCTGATGGATAGCCTTTTTTTACTGCCGATGTTTTCAAAGGAATGCGGAAAAAATGAAGTTCCGCTTTTTGGCTTATTTCGTAAAGATGCTTACCAATATCCTTCTTTAAGATCACTTCCAATAAAAAGCCTAACCTTTGAATAGCTGCAACTGCCACTTCTTGTAAAAACTGTTCAGTTATATGTTCTTGCTTTATAGCTTCTGCTAATTCATTTAAAACAGTAGCAGCCCTATCAAGCCCACCAACCCGCTTATCAAATTGTACCAAATCCATTGCTGTCAATCCAGGATTAGATATGGTAATAGAACCTGTTTCTGTTTTCCTTTTTTCCAAGTACAATTCAGGCACCCTTTTTTTACTGATGTAATTTATCTTGATACCCCTTTTGATTGTTGGTCGTAATGCCGGAAAATTGGTAACTACAAAATATTCCTGCGGTTGCTGATGTGCTGCACCATGAAATGCAGCAGCATTTAATAAACCCACATAATAAGGTCTTTCTAAAAATTTCATCAGTCCGTCAATGAACAATGCAGGCGGCAAGACACCCCTGGAAGCATATTGGGAAGTAATGATTAAATAATAGCCTTTATGTATGGATATTATTTTCTTTTTTCCCGCCAATCTTGTTAGCGTCAACTTAATTGCTGCTTCTGTATTATTGGCAAAAGCATTCCTGACCTCATTAAGGCTAAAAGAATGTCTGCCCTTTGATGCAAGATTTTCTACCCAATCGGTTATTGATAAATAGGCTTCCAAAGAGTAAAATTTTGCGAAAGGTATCACTTTTTGATAATTTTTGCAAAAAATTACTCTCCTGAACTAACTATAACCATATATTATCCGTAAAAATTTCAATACTTCTATTCAGCAGTAACATCAAAGATTTTTTACTGTAAAAAGACACTATGGATAAAAAGAACATTGAAAATAATGCTCTGGAACCCTTTGAGTACCCGAACTCATTATAAGTTCTGTATTTATTGATAATGATTTTCCGGGTTTGTCAGGATCAATGATCGAACACAAAAAAGCCTTCAAAATCAAAGAT
>MKRS01000099.1 GCA_001897035.1 Bacteroidales bacterium 45-6 | reverse complement strand
GGCTTATAGGATACACTCTCCTAAAGCAGCAGTTTTCAGGAATTGGTTAATGACCCGTTTGTCTGCTCAAGCCAAATCTATGCAGTCAAAATCAGTTCAGATCATATATTTGAGTCTTCCGAACAATTCTATTTCCAATTAAAATCGAATGTTCAAAAAAGTAGAATAAAGGAGAATGAGAAATTTTTCAAACTCTTCCCCCGCATCGTTTAATGCCGTGCCGGTCATTTCCATTACAGGGGCAAAGAACGTTTCGAGTTTCTAATCGGAATGCAAGGTCAAGTCGCAAGCGGTTTTACAGGAAATCTTCCTCTTGTTTCACGGCGAGCGTATTTCCCGTAAAAACCGTGCATCCGCTAAACCCTTCACCAAATAAAGCCCCGGCAATGAAAACGACCGACCCGATAAAGACGCATAGCGTTACTGACAGAGGAAATTGTATGCATAGGAAAATAAATGATTTTTTTAGTAAGTTCAATTTATTCTAATGGCAATTTCAACTCCCTTACCTCCAATCCGCATAAAGCGTGTTTAATCAATAACAAAACTTATTCAATTGCTTTTCGGTGATTTTTTTCCAGCATAGCCTGAATATCCGATTCCCGGTATAGGGTTTTCCCACCAAGGGCTATATAGGCAATCTGCCCATTTGTGCGCCAATCCTGTAAAGTCCTTCGGCTGACTTTTAGTCTGGTTGATACCTCTTTATCGGTCAGGTAGTGCTCACCACCCAATAGCGGGCGATGATTGGCTAAGGTCTGAATACCCTCTAACATACGATCAAGGGATTTAAAAAGGGAGACAACGCTCCGGCTTTCTTTATTTACAATTTCACTCATACAGTTGAATTTTAGCAGTAGTTGGTTATTGTTTATGAATAACAGCACTTTTTTCAAACAATCGTTGTACTTCATCAGGACGGTAGAATATCTTGTGTCCTATTTGCGAGTAGGGTAATGTACCATTGTCCCGATATGTTTGTAAAGTTCTTTTTGAAATGTTCAGCAGTTGACATACATCCTGATTGTCCAACCATTTTTGCATATTTTTATCTCCGCTGTGAACACACATTGTTTCAACTCGTTGGGCAAATGCTTCGAACTTTGCCAACATAGACTCGAAAGTCCGTTTTTCTACATTTATAATTTCCATTCTCCTATCTGTTTTAATTGATGAATAATTCACTTTTCAAGACCTAGCGCTCTATTAGAGCTTACTTTTGGTAGACAAAGAAAAAGTAATTTATGACTATGACAATGGTTTTAAAATAGTTGGCAGCTTGTGGCTTTTGTTTGGTAGTGTTTAGCGTTGAAACGGAAAGATGAACTATACTCTACGTCTATTCTTCCATTGGATTTATGTTGTTTTCCTTATAGATTGAATTTATCTCAGCATGGAACATTTCAAGATGATTCAGCAAGATATTTTCCACATAACTGCTCATCGTCGCTTTGGAATCATCCAGCAAATGAACAATCCGCATTAGCTTCCGATGAGTAGAGGCGGTAATGTATAATGGTTTACGATATGTAAAATCCACACGGGTAAAAAAGCAGGTTTGGTAATCCTCTTGCGGTATCTGCTTACTAGCGGTCTGTTTCGCAGGTTTTTTGCTTGCTTGGCAGTTCTTCTGTTTTGATCTTGATGATTTGTCTGGCTCAGTAGCTTCGGCACACTCTGTTGACTTTTCAAGATTTTTACTCTCGGGAGTTGTTTCCAACGAAATCCCCTTATGTACATTTGACAGAAATTCGTCAAATTGGTTTTTAGGCTCCTGTTTCATATCTGATCATTTTTAAGTCCTGTAATCGTTAGAATTTCATCCATTAGAATTTCAAGATTGCTCCCTTTAAGCAATGCCTTATCGGGTGGAAAGATGGTAGACAAAAATATCGCTTCATTACTATATGAGGATTGTTCCTTATCGAAGCGTACCAATTGCGGTATCATTGTTTTGAGCATCTTGAGTTCCAACTGTGTTATTATCTTCTCATAAGAATCCATCATATCCCGTTTTACACGTCCGTCAATCCTGTTCCAGAAGAGATAGATATCTTTCAGGGTTAAGTTCTTGCGAGTAGCAAGTAGCTCTTTGATATTCGAGATAAAGGCAAGAGTACTCTCCATGACTATCCGAGATGGATACATCGGAGTAAATACATAGTCCATTGAAAGAAAAGTAACGAGCATCCCACTGTTGTTGATTGTACCCGGCATATCAAAAAATACGACATCATACGTTTGGGATTCTTTATTCAAAAACTCACTAGCCGTGGAGATGGCTTCTTCCGGTTTCGAACAGATAATGGGATAAGGTTGCTTGCCTATGGCCTGAAAAAGAGTCACTGCTTTCTGCTTATAGAAACTATTCTTGCTTACTTGCTGAATTTCACGCTTGCGTAGTTCATGGAGGCTGCATTGTGGATAGTCGCAATCGATTATTGCAACATTGTACCCCAATACATAGTCGAGATAACTTGCTGCAATTGCTGTTAGTGTACTTTTACCGACTCCCCCTTTTTGGGTGGAGATGGCAAGAAAGATT
>MKRS01000098.1 GCA_001897035.1 Bacteroidales bacterium 45-6 | reverse complement strand
GCCACGTTCGAAGCCCGGATGGCCGCTTCCTTCAGCTCTTCTGCCGAACGTCCGAATTTTTTCTTCTCAAAATCTTCACGCACAAAGGACTTCACCACCCGGATATTAATCAGGTTTTCCCGCACCACCTTGTTGAGCTTGTCCACTTTCTCCTGCACGATCACAAAAAGGGGAAAGCCTTTTGTGAGAATGATATACACCGGAATGGCCAGCACGGGAATGGAGATGCCTACCACCCACGCCAAACTGGGATTGACCCGGATCACAAAAATCAGAGCCAACACAACCATCATCGGCGAGCGGAGCAACAATCGAAGGGCCATGATGACCACGCCCTGCAAACGGGTGATGTCGCCCGTTAGTCGGGTAATCAATGATGAGGAATTGAAAGTATCTATTTCGAAGAACGAAAACTGCTGGATGTGTGAAAACAACCGGCGGCGAAGTTCGGTGCTGAAGCCGATGCCTACCTTCGACGAAAAGAAGACGTTGGCGATGTTGGCAGCGAATCCCACCAGCGAGATCAGCAACATCTCCAGTCCTACGGAAGTCACCACAGAGAGGTTTTTCGGCAGGATGCCTTCGTCCACCACCCGTGCCATCAGCAAAGGAAGCATGGTTTCACAGATCACAAAAACAAGCATCAGCACGAGACACAGAGTCATCCCAAGCTTGTAGCCTTTTAGAATTTGCCAGTATTTATTCATAGGGGAATTGTCTTGTTGAAAATCGACATGCAAACTTAGTGAATTTGGCGGAGTAGGCAAAATAGAATTGCAAATTACAAATGTGCGATATCCTATAAATATAATCCTACTTCGACAGATTAATATTAGCGTTCGATTTTTCTCCCGATCTACCCCTTCTATAAATAAAAAATCTGGCTGTTCCCTTTTACGATCAGGGTAAACCAATCCTGCGGTTGGAGAAAGTAAGCTATATCTTGTTTGTCATATTGAATTCCAGCAGTCCACCATTCATTATATCCGAGTGGTGAATGGTAAAACTGTCCAATAGTCGGCCATTCAATGATATTGATTTTACATACTTGTTTGTAAGCGAGAGGTTGTTCGCCTTTATGGTAAATGTTTTATTACCAGGTAAACGTAAGGAAATTTTAGGCATTTGAGGAGCGCCTATCACATATTCTCCTCCACAAGGATTTAGAGGATAAAACCCCATGGCTGAGAAAATATACCAGGCCGACATCTGCCCGCAATCATCGTTTCCGCAGAGGCCATTTGGCTTCGGAAGATAAAAATTGTCAAAGATTTCACGAACCAGTTCCTGCGTCCTCCATGATCTTCCTGCATAATTGTACAGGTAAATAATGTGGTGGCTCGGCTCATTTCCGTGGGCATATTGCCCGATGAGCCCAGTCACATCCACCACTTCTCCCATCTCATGTGTGCCGGCTTGTTTCTTAAACAGCGAATCCAGCCTGCTGGCAAAAGCCTCCTTGCCTCCCATCAGCTTGGTTAGGCCAGCAATATCCTGCTGCACGTGCCAAGTGTATTGCCATGAATTTCCCTCTGTAAAATCTCCTCCGACTTCTCCCGCATGGAAAAGGCGAACCGGTTGAAAAGGGCTACGCCAGTTGCCTTTAGAATCTTTTCCACGCATCAATTTTGTGGCTGGGTCGAAAAGGTTGATATAGGAATTTGCTCTTTTGGAGAAATGCTTGTAATCATCGGATTTCCCTAATGCTTTTGCCATCTGAGCCACACAATAATCATCGTAAGCATTTTCCAATGTTTTTGACACAGATTCGGACTGAATAATGTCGAATGGATAATATCCGTATTTCTCGTAAGTTTCCCAATCTGAATTTGGATGGTTCGCGGTGGATGATTCCCTGATCGCTTGGAATGCCATCTCCTGGTTGAAACCTGTAAATCCTTTAAGAAACGCGTCTACAATCACGGGAATGGAATGGTTGCCTATCATGCAATGATTTTCTTTTCCCCAAAGTGTCCAAATAGGCAGATAACCATATGCCTTGAAGTGACCTAACATGCTGTTTATCATCCCATCCACCTTTTCGGGAGTCAATATTGTATAGAGCGGATGGGCTGCCCGGTAGGTGTCCCAAAGCGAAAAAGTGGAATAATACTCTCCCGAAGGGGCAACGCTGACACTATCGTTAGCACCCCGGTAGCGACCGTCAGTATCCGCTACGTTATTAGGCTGAACACAAAGATGATACATGGATGTGTAGAAATTTACTTTTTGGGCACTCGTTCCTTTCACATCGACCCTCTTTAGAAGATTGTTCCACTTAGTGTACGTCTCATTTTGTATTTTCCGAAAATTCCAACCTGGATTTTCTTTTTCCATCGAGGCTTTCGCTCCATCAATGCCGACTCCCGATATGGCAACTTTAGCCTGGAGGGTTTCTCCCTTTTTCAAGTCAAACTCAAGGATGAGCCGCTTGGCTTTTTCTCCGGGATGGGGCGGCAATATTTCTTTTACCGTATATGCTTTATCGAATTGGATCACATAGAAAAAATGGCGGCGCACCCACACTTGTGTCTCATTGTGGCCTGTTATTGTT
>MKRS01000097.1 GCA_001897035.1 Bacteroidales bacterium 45-6 | reverse complement strand
GAAGGCGACCACCGCAACAAGTTGCTGTTGAGAATGCAGGATGCCATGTCGGCCGATAGGGCCAAGCACAACATTCTGCCATTGAGTAAGTTTGGACTGATGCAGATCACTCGTCAAAGAGTGCGCCCCGAAATGGAAGTGAGCACCACCGAAGCGTGCCCAACTTGTTTCGGAAAAGGCGAAATCCGTTCGTCCATCCTTTTTGCAGATACGTTGGAAAACAAGATCGACTATCTGGTTAATAAATTGAAAGTGAAGAAATTTGCGTTGCATGTACACCCGTATATTGCGGCATTCATCAATCAGGGATTCATTTCGTTGAAATGGAAATGGAGGCAAAAATATAGTTGGAAAATCGATGTGGTTCCCAACCAAAGCCTTGCTTTCCTGGAGTATCAATTCTACGACAGCGATAAAAATGAAATTGACCTGAAGCAAGATTATGAAATGAAATAAGGTTTGTCGAGATCGACATGGCCGAAAACAAAGAAAAAGAGGCTGCCCGAAAATTTGGGCGGCCTCTTCTCGTATCGGTCGATTGCTTTAGAAAGGGACGGTGCCGAACGCGCATTCCTGTGGTATGGATCATAAAAAATACTCCCGCTCCTCCTGTCAATACTTCAATAGGGGGAACGGGTAGCATCCTTATTAACACAAACTTTACAAACTCTACAAAAACTGACATCTGATTCCTTTACTACAAAAAGACTAAATGCAACTTCAGAGTAACGCATAAACTGTTTGGATTCGCATCGCGCGTGCAAGCGGTTATGCAGAGCCATAGAAACGGCTATTGAATTCAATGTATTTATTTACGATCTTCGACCTGTGGAGTCCTCGCTTCAGTTTTTATTCATCGTGCTCTTCCAAAGATAGTTTTTCTTCCTGTAATAAACAACGTGTTTTCCCTCGCTTTGTAGATATTAACATTAAAATGCAATGTGCAGGGAGGCGGTCAAACGTGCGAAAATCCTTTATTTTATTCAGGTATTGCAAATGAGGTGGAATTCTTTTCGAATGCGAGGATTGTTGTTTTTTAACTAAGACTGATTTGCTAAACGGCCTCAAAAGAATGCTGATCCTGCATGATTCATGCCTATTTCTATTCAAACGGGCAGGGATCTGTGGCGGAAGTTCTTTTGAGGCAGTCTTTGGCTTTTATTTTTTCTCCAGCAGTACCACATTTTCCACGTGGTGGGTGTGGGGAAACATGTCCACAGGCTGAATGGCCAGCACCTTGTATTTCACGTCCAATAGGCTCAAGTCTCGTGCCTGTGTGGCCGGATTGCAGCTCACATACACAATTTTCTGCGGCTCGGCATGGAGAATCACATCCACCACGTCCTGGTGCATGCCGGCGCGGGGCGGGTCGGTGATGATGATATCCGGACGGCCATGTTGCGCCACAAATTCGTCAGTAAGTATGTCTTTCATGTCGCCTGCAAAAAACAGGGTGTTGGCAATGCCGTTGTTCTCGGAGTTGATGCGGGCGTCGATGATGGCATCTTCCACGTATTCAATCCCGATCACTTTTCTGGCTTGGTGTGCCACGAAGTTGGCGATGGTGCCGGTGCCCGTGTAGAGGTCGTAAACCAGTTCATTGCCCGTGAGTCCGGCAAAATTGCGGGCCACCTTGTAGAGCTCGTAAGCCTGTTCGCTATTGGTTTGATAGAACGATTTGGGGCCGATCTTGAATTTCAAGCCTTCCATCTGTTCGTAGATGCAATCCGCACCGCTCCATGTCAACACTTGTTGGTCGGTGATGGTGTCGTTTGCCTTCTGGTTGACGATGTAGAGCAAGGAGGTTATCTCGGGAAATTCCTTTTCGATCGCCGACAAGAGGTTTCCGTGCTTTTCCTGATCGTTTTCGTAGAACACCACAATGAGCATCACTTCGCCCGTGGAGGAGGTGCGGACAATGAGGTTGCGCATCAATCCGAATTGGTTCCTCAGGTCGAAAAAGGAATAATCGTGCTGGTAACAATATTCGCGGATGAAGTTGCGGATGCGGTTCGATATTTCGTCTTGAAGCCAGCATTTGTTGATGTCGAGTACTTTGTCGAACATGCCGGGAATATGGAAGCCGAGGGCGTTCATGTTCATCGATTCAAACGACTCACCTGCCTGCAACTGCTCTTGAGTGAGCCATTTGCGGTTCGAAAAAGTAAATTCCAATTTGTTTCGGTAGAATTCCGTTTTTTTTGAACCTAATATAGGATGGATAGCCGGAAGTTCTATTTTGCCAATACGCACGAGGTTGTCTTCCACCTGCTGTTGCTTGTATTTCAACTGTTCTTCGTAGGGCAGGATTTCCCATTTGCAACCTCCACAAATGGTGTAGTGTTCGCAAAAAGCTTCCTGTCGCTTGTCGGAATATTTTTCGAAGCGGATGGGGCGTCCTTCTGCGTATTTGTTTTTCTTGCGGGTGATTTGCACGTCGATGATGTCGCCGGGAACCACATAAGGGACGAACACCACCATGTTGTCCAACCTTGCAATGGCCTTTCCTTCGGCCGCAATGTCGGTGATTTCCACATTTTCAAAAATGGGCAAGTTT
>MKRS01000096.1 GCA_001897035.1 Bacteroidales bacterium 45-6 | reverse complement strand
CAAGGTGCGTTTATTACTTCCTTTAGTCAACACACTCCCCATGCAGAAGTAATGGCTTTTGAGAAAGATTTACTAACTGGCAAACTGCTTTCTCATCTTTATCCCGAACACAAAATACGGGTAGAAGGATTTGAGAAAATTGAACTACCTTTTAATGGCTATTTTGATGTAGTCTCTTCCAATATCCCATTCGGAGACGTGGCAGTATTTGATCCTGTATTCAGTGGAAGCAAAAATACTGCACGTCGCCAGTCTACCAAAGCTATCCATAATTACTTCTTTGCAAAAGGATTAGATGCGGTGCGTGATGGAGGTATTGTTGCTTTCATTACCTCGCAAGGCGTGATGAATGCACCACAATATGAGGTACAGCGGCAACTCCTGATGGAAAACTCAGACCTCGTATCAGTCATCCGACTACCAAACAACCTGTTTACAGAAATTGCCAACACGGAAGTGGGCAGTGACTTGATTGTTTTGCAGAAACACTCGGGCAAAGAACAAATCAATGTGGCAGAGCAGGCTTTTTTGAAAGGGTATGTCTCTGAATCCGGTACGACCACCAATCAGTATTTTCAGGACGAAAAGCATATTATCCACACCAAACGTACATTAGGCACTGACCCTTATGGTAGACCTGCTATGATTTACCACCATGAAGGAGGCGTACCGGGTATAGCAGATGATTTAAGGCGCATGCTTACGGAAGATTTTGGTCAACGCTTGGATCGAACACGCTATCAGGGTTTTGATCAGCAATCAGCTGTTGCGAAAGATTCCAACGTAATAAAAAATGAAACCCTAAAAACCCCATCTGTAGACACAAGTGCTAAGTTAGCTGATGCCAAACAAAAGACCAGCGAAAAGCCGATAGCTGATGAAAGACCGGAGATAGAGCCACCCGTAATAAGCCTGTATGACCTGTTCGGCTTTTCAGAAGAGGAGAAACGAATAGCACAAACACTAGGAAAACAAGCTCGTGGCAAACGTCTATCAAGTTCTAACATTCAGGTGCAGCGTTCCTTATTTGAGAGTCTTTCAGAAGTTAAGACCATTGAGCTCGCTACGACTAAAAAACAAGAAACGACAGAGATTGGACAGCACACAAAAGTGGAGGATATACAGCCCCGAAAATATTCTCAAAAGTTGGAGCCGCACCATCGAGAAGGTTCGCTTGTTGTGGAAAGTAATTATCAGATAGGGTATCTAAAAAGTATAACTCCTTACGGCGCAACTTTCCATCCACTGGATTTACAAAACGGACAAAAAGAAAAGGCACTGCTTTACATTTCCATCCGGGACTGCTACCAAGGTCTTTATGCCTACGAAGCAGAACTACATGAAGAGAACAAACTGCAACGTTCTTCACTAAATACCTACTATGATGAATTTATACGACGTTACGGATTCCTGAACGCCAAAGCGAATATCCAACTAATCATGATGGACGCTTCGGGGCGTGATATTCTTTCTCTTGAACGTGTAGAGAATGGAAAGTTTATTAAGGCGGATATCTTTGATCATCCAGTTAGTTTCTCCCTGAATGAGATTACACATGTCGATATGCCAGAAGAAGCCCTGTCCGCTTCACTCAATAAATACGGGGAAGTCAACCTTGACTATATGATAACGCTCTGCGATTATAGTCAGGAAGAATTGATAAACGGACTGAAAGGACGTATGTTCTTTAACCCACTAATCGCCAACTACGAAATACAAGATCGTTTTATTGCCGGTAATGTGGTCGAAAAGACGGAACACATTGAAGAATGGATGAATAACCATCCACATGGTCAGCGGGAGGAAGAAGCTCTCAATATACTTAAGGAAGCTATTCCCCGTCCGATTAGTTTTGACGAGTTGGATTTCAATTTCGGGGAACGCTGGATACCGACAGGAATTTACACGGCTTATGCCAGTCTCTTGCTTGATACAGATATTAGCATCAGTTACTCGGAGAGCATGGACGAGTATTCGATCAAGTGTGGGATGAAGAACGCCAAAATCTTAGATCAATATGCCATAAAAGGATATTACCGTACCTATGATGGTATCAACCTTTTGAAAAATGCATTACTCAACACGGTTCCTGATATTTCAAAAAGTCTGGGGAAAGACGAGCATGGTAATGATATTAAGGTAAGAGACAGTGAAGCTATACAGTTAGCTAATAGTAAGATTGACGAAATACGAAACGGTTTTACTGATTGGCTACAGGAACAATCACCGGAATTCCAAGGACGGTTGACAGATATGTACAACCGAAAGTTCAACTGTTTTGTGCGTCCTTCTTATGACGGTTCGCACCAAACATTTCCTGATATTGATTTAAAGGCTCTGGAAAAGAAGTACAATATCAATGAAGTGTATAAGAGCCAGAAGGATTGCGTATGGATGCTAAAACAGAATGGAGGCGGTATTTGCGACCATGAGGTTGGCACTGGTAAAACGCTTATCATGTGTATAGCAGCACAAGAGATGCACCGTTTAAAATTAGCACACAAACCGATGATTATAGGATTGAAAGCCAATGTTGGAGAAATTGCGGAGTGTTACCGTACCGCTTATCCGAATGCCAAGATTCTCTATGCCACCGAGAAAGATTTTTCCGTGCAAAATCGGATAAAATTCTTCAATAATATCAAGAACAACGACTGGGACTGCGTGATTATGTCACACGACCAGTTCGGCAAAATACCACAGTCACCGGAGTTACAACAACGCATCTTACAAGCGGAACTGGATACAGTAGAGGAAAACCTGGAAGTCTTGCGCCATGGTGGAAAAGATATATCACGTGCAATGCTTAAAGGATTGGAAAAACGAAAGATAAATCTTTCCGTCAAACTGGAAACTATTGCACACTCTATTGCTTCACGTACGGATGACGTGGTAGATTTCAAACAAATGGGGATAGATCATCTGTTTGTGGACGAAAGCCACCAATTTAAAAATCTAATGTTCAATACCCGACACGACCGTGTAGCCGGATTGGGCAATCAGGATGGTAGTCAGAAAGCACTTAATATGCTTTACGCTCTACGTACCATACAGGAGAACACGGGAAAAGATTTGGGGGCAACGTACCTTTCGGGTACAACTATTTCCAACTCGTTGACTGAACTGTATTTGCTATTCAAGTACCTTCGACCAAAGGAACTGGAGCGGCAGAATATCAATTGCTTTGATGCATGGGCTGCAATTTTTGCAAAGAAAACCACTGATTTTGAATTCTCCGTTACCAATCAGGTTATCCAGAAAGAACGTTTTCGTTATTTTATCAAAATACCGGAGCTAGCAGCCTTTTATAATGAAATCACAGATTATCGAACGGCTGAGGACGTTGGAGTTGATCGTCCAAATAAGAACGAGATTCTCCACAATATACCTCCTACGCCCCAACAGGAAGAGTTTATAAAAAAATTAATGGAGTTTGCCCAAACGGGTAATGCGGAAATTTTAGGACGTGCGCCACTATCAGAGTCTGAGGAGAAAGCGAAAATGCTTATTGCAACTGATTACGCCCGAAAAATGGCTCTTGATCTGCGTATGATTAGCCTTGAAAAATACAGTGATCACCCGGATAACAAGGCGAGTCATTGTGCCAAAACAATTGCAGCTTACTACCACAAGTATGAAGCACAAAAAGGAACACAGTTTGTATTTTCGGATTTGGGCACCTATCAACCGGGATCGTGGAGCGTGTATTCAGAGATTAAGCGCAAGCTCGTTGAGGATTACGGTATTCCTTCACATGAAATTCGATTTATCCAGGAATGCAAAACGGATAAAGCCCGTAAGTCGGTTATTGATGCCATGAATGATGGAAAAGTACGCGTTATCTTTGGTTCTACGTCCATGCTTGGTACTGGTGTGAACGCTCAAAAACGTGCGGTTACGGTGCATCATCTTGATACTCCGTGGAGACCGTCTGACTTGCAACAGCGGGATGGTCGCGCGGTCAGAAAAGGAAATGAAGTAGCCAAAATACACGCCAATAATCAGGTGGACGTGATTATCTATGCTGTTGAAAAGTCGCTCGACAGCTATAAATTCAATCTACTGCATTGCAAACAAACTTTCATTTCACAGCTTAAAAGTGGTGCGATGGGTGCACGTACCATCGACGAAGGAGCAATGGATGAGAAAAGTGGTATGAATTTCTCAGAATACATGGCTATCCTCTCGGGCAACACCGACTTGTTGGATAAATCCCGATTGGAGAAGAAAGTGGCAGCATTGGAGAGTGAGCGCAAGTCGTTCAATAAGGATAAGAGTGGGTCAGCTTGGAAACTACAGGAATATACCCGAACACTCGACCATAACAACGAGTGCATTGCTCACATGACTTCTGATTACGAGATGTTTCAATCCCGTATAAAAACAGATAAAGACGGATATATTCTCAATCCATTAAGATTAGACAGTTTACATGCAACCGATGTAAAAAGTGTCGGAACAAAGTTGCAAGAGATTGCAATAAATGCCAGTACCAATGGAGAATATATGCCTATCGGTGAATTATATGGATTTCCAACTCTTGTCAAGACAGAAACGATGGAGAAAGATGCACAAGAGCTAAAGCAAAACCGTTTCTTTATCGAAGGTGCATTTAAATATACTTATAACAACGGGCTGATCGCCATGAGTGATCATAAAGCAGCAGCTATGAACTTTATGAATGCTTTGGAACGAATTCCAAAACTCATTGAGCAGTATAGGGCACAAAACGTAACAATGGAAAGAGACATACCTACTTTGAAAGAAGTGGTAAACGGTACGTGGAGAAAGGAAGAGGATTTAAAAAATCTGAGAAGCGAATTATCTGCATTGGAACGTAAGATACAACTTACGTTAGCACCTCAAAAAGGTGTACCGGCAAATGAAGGTGATACAAGCCAAAAGTTGTCTATAACAGAAGTGAAACCTGAAAAAACTATTGACATTTCGAAAAATAATCAAACGGCTCGTGTTCGTATTTAATGATAAGTACTAAAACTAGTCCAAATATGAGATACGTTTCAAAAAATCATTATTTTACTCCACTAGTAAGTAACCAAGTCCAAAAAAATTATATTTTGACAAATATATATTACCGTAAAAATCCGTATAGGTAAAATCATGCAATACAACCCTGTTACCGGAAAACAGATTAAATATCAAAGCGATGCAATTGATTTGGTGCACAATAAATTGAAAAGTCTGGATAATTAACAAAAAACTTTAAAGAAGACGAAGCCACTGACACCGACCGTACTAATGGATTAGACATTGCCGATTTCATTATTGCAGAACTAAAATCTAAGAAAACCACATTGGAAATTCAAAGTTTCTTCGGTCCAACATTGCAATCTATGATTGACAAAAACAAGGCTTTATTGCTTTTGATAAACGGTTTGCAATTAGAAGAAGTCTGAAAAACCACTATCACCAAAGTTTTAAATTAGCTAAATATCCAAATATATTTCAATTTGTTTGGTCAGCTCATTTATTGTTCGTAGTTTTGCGAACTACAAACAAATAGATACTTTCTATCATGGATAAATACAAAAATAAAGATTACACTATTGACAACGAGCAACTTGCCAGATTTGCAAAAGCAATGGGACATCCGGCACGAATCACAATACTACATTATTTAGCGTCGCTAGACAGTTGCTATTTCGGTGACATACACAACGAATTACCAATTGCAAAAGCTACTGTATCACAACATTTGAAAGAATTAAAAGATGCAGGTCTCATTCAGGGCGAAATTGAAACTCCAAAAGTAAAATACTGTATCAACCGTGAAAATTGGGAAAAAGCCCAAGCATATTTCGAAACATTCTTTGCATTGAGAAAAGAAAAAACAAGTTGTTGCAACTAACTTAGTATTAAAGAAATGAACTTGCATAATCCCCCTTCAGGGGTTAGGGGTTCTTAAAACAAATAAAATCATGAACATTCAAGTATTAGGAACGGGCTGTCCAAAGTGTAAATCACTTGAAAAAGCCACTCGCGAAGTAGTAGCTCAAAACAATATCGATGCAACCATTACTAAAGTGGAAGATATCGTTGAAATTATGAAATTCAATATCATGACAACACCCGCTTTGGTTATTGATGGAAAGGTTGTAGTTAAGGGACGTGTGCCTTCAATGGATGAATTAAAACAAATACTAACAAACAAAATTTATATTTTATGAAAAAGCTTATTTCATTATCTGTATTAGCACTTGTAGTTGTATCGCTTTTTACCGTTAGCAGTGTCGCTGCCAACAAAAAAACACAACCAGTAGTTTCTAAGTCGGCTAAAGTTGAGGTTTACTACTTCCATTTTACACGTCGTTGCGTAACATGTCAGGCTGTTGAAACAGAATCTCAAGCTGCCGTTGCGGCACTTTATCCTGTTCAAGCTAAAAAGGGTCTAATTACCTTTAAAGCAGTGAATTTGGACGAAAAAACAAGTGAAGCATTAGCAAAAAAATGCAACGCTGAGGGTCAGGCACTTTTGGTTATTAGTGGTGGCAAACGTATTGATCTTACTGAGCAAGGATTTATGTACGCAAAAAGTAGCCCGGACAAACTAAAGGCTGAGTTGAAAAAGGTAATTGACGCACTTATTTAATTCTCTAATTAGATTATGGAATTTCTGCAAAGCATATTAGATAACTCACAATACGCATTTGTAACAGCCATTTTGCTTGGACTGATGACAGCCATCAGTCCTTGCCCTTTGGCCACAAACATTTCTGCTATTGGGTTTATTAGTCGCGACATTGAAAATCGCCGACGTGTTTTTATCAGTGGGTTAGTTTACACACTTGGTCGTGCCATTAGTTACACAGGCCTGGCACTCATTATTTTCTTTGGGGCAAGCAAAATGCATATCTCCATGATTTTTCAGGGTTGGGGTGAAAAACTGTTAGGTCCTGCACTCATTCTGATAGGTTTGTTTATGCTCGATGTGATTAAAATCAAGTTCCCTGGCTTCTCAGGCTTAACCGACAAAATAGGCGAGAAAAGCAAAGGCAGCTATTGGAGCACACTTCTGTTGGGAATGGTTTTCGCCCTGGCATTTTGTCCGTACAGCGGTGTATTGTATTTCGTGATGCTTATTCCTATGACTGTAGCAAGTGTAAGTGGGTTATATCTACCTGTTTTATTCGCCATTGCCACTGGCTTACCTGTCATTCTTTTTGCATGGCTTTTAGCTTACGCAGTTGGTAATGTTGGAAAGCTATACAATCAAATCAAAACCTTTGAGCTTTGGTTCAGACGTGTCGTTTCGGTTGTTTTTATCATAGTAGGTCTTTATTATACAGCTATTTTCTTTCTATAATTGTTACATTATCACATCAACACATTATCAAATTAAATCAGTATGGACGAGATTATTTGCTATTGCAAACAGGTAACTAAACGCGAAATTGAAAAAGCAATTTCTGAGGGTGCAAAAACCCTCAAAGATATCCAGGAAATGACCGGAGCATGCACCGGGAATCAATGTAAAGAACTCAACCCTTCAGGCAAGTGCTGTTCTTCAGATATAAATGCAATGCTACCAAAACCAAAATTCAAGATGGCTTCCACTTGTGGTTGTGGCCATTGTTGAGTAAAATTTTTTACCCTAATTGTTCGTACTATTACGAACTAATTATATATCATTAAAATATAAAATTATGAGATTCAATAAAAACGTTATTATACCACTAATACTATTACCTGTCTGGTATGTGATCTATTCCAATTTACAACCTATAGCCGATTGGTTTGTTGACACTATTTTGGGAATGACCAAAGGTTCCCATCTTACTGAAGCATTGAGATTCTTTATTTTCGAGTTCCCGAAAGTATTGATGCTATTAGTCTTGATTATTTTCTTTGTCGGTATTCTCCGCAGTTTTTTTACCGCCGAACGTACCCGAAAAGCCTTGGAGGGTAAATCAACATTCATGGGTAATATTATGGCTTCTTTGTTGGGTATTGTAACGCCCTTCTGTTCTTGTTCTGCTATTCCCCTGTTTCTTGGATTTGTCGAATCTGGCGTACCACTGGGTGTTACTTTCTCGTTCCTGATTGCAGCTCCAATGATTAATGAAGTGGCTGTTATACTGCTGTACGGTATGTTTGGGTGGAAAGTGGCTGCAATTTATATTAGCACAGGTCTGTCTATAGCCATTGTTGCTGGGTGGATCATTGGCAAGTTAAAGCTTGAACACTGGGTAGAAGAATGGGTCTATGCTACCAAATTGGGCGAGGGAGACGGAGAAGAAGGAAAAATCACTTTCTCTCAACGTATTTCTATGGGTTATGATGCAGTCAAAGAAATAGTAGGCAAAGTTTGGTTATATGTGGCATTTGGTATTTTAGTAGGTGCAGGAGCTCACGGCTATGTGCCTGCTGAGTTTATGGCGTCATTTATGGGTAAAGATGTTTGGTATGCTGTCCCTCTTTCGGTTCTCATTGGTATTCCATTATATTCAAACGCCGCCGGCATTGTTCCCATCGTTTCGGTTTTAATTGAAAAAGGTGCATCACTTGGAACTGCCTTGGCATTTATGATGTCGGTCATTGCATTATCATTACCCGAAATGATTATTCTCCGTAAAGTATTGAAAATGCCTTTGATTCTTACTTTTGTTGCCATTGTCGGCGGAGGGATTATGATAGTAGGTTTCTTGTTTAATTACATATTCTAAGAAAATCATTTATTAACCAGTTAATAAAAATGGATCAAAAATTAAACTATACGAAACTGTACGAGAATTATTCACCCAAAATAAGGCGTTATCTAAATTGCAATTTCAGCATTGAAGATTCCGAGGATCTTTTACAGGACATATTCATCAAAGTTTATAATTCGTTACCTAATTTCAGAGGCGAAGCATCCCTGAATACATGGATATATCGGATTGCAACAAATTCAGTCATTGACAAAATAAAAAGTAATGTTCACAAATTCGCCAAAGCACAGCAGGAACTAAACACTACAACATTACATTACAACAACAGCCAATTTACAACAACCTTTGAAAAGCAAATTGAAAAAGAAGAAATGAACCACTGTATAAGGCAGTTTATAAATGAGCTAACTGAAAAGAACAGAGTCGTTTTTGTACTAAGTCAATATGAAGACCTCTCGAATAAGGAAATTGCTGAAGTACTTAATATTAGCATTGGTTCCGTAAAAATAAGGTTGCATAGAGCTAAAGAGACGTTGAAAGCTTCTTTGTCTCAAAATTGTCATATCTATTTTGACGACTGTAACGAAATGTCCTGCGAGCCGGTTTCATCATGCGAACATTAAAACATTATTCTTTTTTGTATCTATATCTTCAGTTCATCGTCTAATCAGTTTTTAAATTTAATGTCAAACTAAAAAAGACTAAAAAGATGACAAATTGCTGTACATGCTTTTCAGAAAGCGAAACTAACAAAAAGGATTTTGAAGTTGTAAAAATTGAGAAAACGAAGAATGTTTGTCCTATGTGCGAAGATTTCGCAAAAGAGCAAATAGAAAACAAAAAACCAATAGCAGTCCTTTCATGCGAAGGTGCATGTTTAAGGGGTGAAATTGCACGCCAGGCTGCAAATATTATTTGCTTTAAACTTTCGCCGGAGAAAACTTCTCGCATTTGTTTAGGCGGAGCATTTACAAAAAACACAGGACAACGAAATTTGGTAAGAAGTACTCCAAAAGTACTTGCTTTAGAAGGTTGCTTTATAAAATGTAGTTCCCGAATGATGAAAGGTGTTATTGATGAGCTAAATCCTGAAATAGTTGTTGTTGATACATTGTGTGATTTCGATAAAAAGCTTTTTGCAATTAATGATTTAGCAGAGGAAAAGATAAGAGAGTTAGCAACTAATGCAGCTAACAAAATTGTTGAAAAATATCTTGCCGTTTAATTTATAAATTTTGAATATAATGGAAACAAAAGAAAAAAAGGCTTGCTTGTGTGGAACAAGCGAATTCAATGTTGTAAGCTGCTCAGGTGCATCAGACCTCGGACAATTTTCTGACCTTGTAGCAAGAAGATTGCGTGACAATAAAGTGCGTAAAATGAACTGTTTGTCAATGATAGCTATCGACAACCAACCTCTAATCACCGCTTTCAAATCAGCCAACGTGTTAGTAATTGATGGTTGTCCGGTGGATTGCGGAAAAAAGATACTTGAGAAAGCCGGAATCACAGATTTTAATCACTTGCGCTTAACTGATCTTGGATATAAAAAAGGAGAAACACCTATAAGTGAGAACATAATTCAAGCCATTTATGAAAAAGCTGAAGCTATCCATTAAGCTGAAACAAATAGTCTCAATTGTTTTTTTGCTTTTGTCAGTATCGTTTTTTATTCTTCTTATTGCCAATAAAAAGAACATGGAAAACTATGCTTCGCAATTAATGAAAAAGCAAACCACTGAAGCCACTAAAGAATCGACAAAATCTGTTGTCGATTCTTTGTATAACTACCAAAAGAACGGCTCGAAACACAAAATCACGTTTCTCGAATTTGGAGCTACTGGCTGTTCAGCTTGTAAACGCATGGAAACTGTTATGGCAGAAATTCGAGAAAAATATCCTCAAGAGGTCAACGTAATATTTCTGAATGTATTACTCCCCGAAAGCCAAATCATGATGAAATACTTCGGCATTGCTGCCATTCCAACACAAGTACTACTAGATAAAAATGGAAAAGAGTTTTTTAGGCATACAGGGTACTTTTCTGAAAAAGAATTGGCAAAAACACTAACAATCAAAAACATTAATTAATTGGAAATGTTAGTGTTAATCTAAATATTGTTATCCTCTTTCTACCTATCTTTATCCATTTAGAGATTATTAACTAACATTTGAACTCGATATACAAAAACATGTCGTATGTTTGCGACATACAACAACTCATTATGATAAAATCTGAAGTATTTGAAAAAGAGCTACAAGAGTTAGCCACATTCGCCAAAGTAATTTCACATCCTGCTCGTTTGGCAATTCTAAAGTATTTAGCAGAAACTAAAACCTGCATTTCAGGAGATATTTCCGACAAACTGCCCCTGAGTCGAACTACCGTTTCGCAACATTTAAAAGAATTGCGTGATATGGGATTGATTCATGGCGATATTGATGGAATGAAAATCAATTATTGCTTGTGTGGAACTTGCATTGCCGAAAAACTAGAGCTTTTCGATAATTTTTTCGCGCAAATTAAAGCAGTTGATATAGACTGTACAAGTGAAAATCATTGTAATTAAACTAATTACCAAATCATTTAAAATAATTTATTATGAAAGTTTCAAAGAAACTGCAGCTGTTATCGCTGCTTTTAGTAGTAATCACATTTAGCGCCTGTGCAAACCCTAAAAAAGAAAGCAATCAGGCAAATTCCGAAAACAGTGCTAATCAACCAGCACAAGCAAAACAAACCGTTAAGGCATCGTCTCCTTTACATGCCGAACTCAACAAAGCTAAAGAAGCCGGGAAAGCGGTTTTTGTAGTCGTTACCGGAACAGGCGCAGCCGATCTGAATAAAGCAATGTCAGTCGCCAAAAGCGCGACTACTATATATAAAAATGCAGTGGTAATTCAAATGAATAGGGACTTACCTGTAAATGCCGATTTAGTAAGCGAATGGGGATTGTCAGGCGCACCGTTACCACTTATTTTATCTATTTCACCAAAAGGATATGCAACAGGGGGATATACTCTTGCAGATGCTACAGCCGACAAAATTGCAGCATTAGTTCCCACGCCAAAAATGGATGACGTTTATGCAGCAATAAATAACAAAAAATCCACATTTATTATTGTATCTAAAAAATCAAACACCGATAAAGCGGGAATTCTTACAAACTGTAAATCAGCCGCAACACAATTGAAAAACAACGTTGCAATAATCGAAATTGATTTGGCAGACCCTAAAGAAGCTGCATTTATAAAACAACTTAATTTGAAAAGCGCACCAAACACAACATCTGTTTTGGTATTAAATGCTTCAGGGCAAACAACAGGCTCGTTTAATGGGAAAGTAGATGCAGCACAATTAGTTGGTGCAGCAACAAAAGTTGTCAAAAGTTGCGGTTCAAGCTGTAGTCCGGGCGGTTGCTAAATAAAATAAAAGAATTATGAGATTAATAGACTTGGTTTTAAAAGAACTATGGCACCGCAAGTCACAACTGACTTCCGGCTTATTGGCCATTACCTTAGGTATTGGAGTTATTGTAGGCATACGCACTATTTCAGTTGTTTCCGAAAAAGCAGTGGCGGTAAACCTCGACAATTTAGGAGCAAATATTTTGGTGTTACCTCAGGCAACCAGTGTAGATAATTATTACTCTGCTGATATTGACGCACCAACTTTCCCCGAAAGTTATGTAGAGAAAATAGTAACTTCCACATTACCGGGTGTCGATAATATGTCGCCAAAACTGACACGCCGTGTAAAAATTGGGAACGAAAATATTGTACTGACAGGTATTTTGCCCAAGAGCGAAATTGCCTCTAAACCAATTTGGCAACAAGGTGGTATCATTGGTAAAAAAGTAAATGCTAGTTGCGCTCCAAAACCGGGTGCAGCTCCCGCCAAATACATAGACCCCAAATTGCAACGCAAAGGAATTGACGACTTAGCCGAATCCGATTGTTTTATCGGTACAGCTGTGGCTCAACGATTGAAATTAAAAGAAAATAGTACCCTAACAATTGAAGGAAAAGATTTTACGGTGGTGAAACTTCTACCCGAAACTGGCACAGTGGACGACGACCGGGTATTTGCAAATCTGCACGCTGTTCAAAAGCTATTAGGTACAGGGGAGCAAATCAGCGCCATTGAAATAATGGGCTGTTGCAGTCAAATATCAGACGGACTTTTGAGCAAACTCCGTAACGTATTGCCCGATACCCGCATTACAACCATTGGTCAAATTGTATCTACACAAATAGAAACCAACCGAATGATGAATAAAATATCATTGGTGTTTCTGATTATTATTCTATTCGTAGGGAGCATTTCCATTGGAAATTACATTTGGGCTAACGTCAACGAACGCCGCAAAGAAATTGGAATACTACGCATGATTGGCTACCACAAACGCCACATTTATTATATTTTGGTGTTGAAAGCCCTGATAATGGGTATTGTGGGAGGAATAGCCGGATACATTGTTGGCACATTGGCAGCCGTTTGGTTAGGTCCGCAATTTATTGGAATAGTAGTAAGTCCAATTTATACCTTGCTGCTTTTATCCATTGGCTTATCCATTTTTATTTCGGTTTTAGGCTCGCTTATTCCGGCATATATGGCAGGAAAAATTGAACCGTTTTCAAACATGCAGGAGGACTAAATTATGCTGATACAAATAAATAATCTTACAAAAACATATCAACGCCACGACGGCGCAATCAATGCGGTTGATAATCTATCGCTCGATATTCCTAAAGGTTCGTTTGTCACCATTACAGGTGCTTCGGGTTCAGGGAAAACAACTTTGCTTTTGATTTTGGGCGGTTTATTACAACCTACTTCAGGTAAAATGAGCTACAATGCCAGGGAATTAGACTTACTCAAAGAAAAGGACATGGCTACTTTCCGCAGCAATCATGTAGGTTTCGTTATGCAGAGCTTCGCCCTTGTTCCTTACCTTACAGCTCTGGAGAACATTTCTATTGCTTTAAATGTGAAAGATAAGGACAATGATAAAAACCGAAAACGGGCATTGGAACTGTTGGAATGGGTGGGACTCTCTGACCGTACTACCCATTATCCCAAAGAACTTTCGGCAGGTCAGCAACAACGGGTAGCCATAGCCAGGGCATTGGCCAACAATCCTGATTTATTGCTTGCCGACGAACCAACCGGCAATCTGGATCCAAGTCTATCGGAAGAAATTCTGGGCATTTTAAAAGACATAAACCAAAAACAGGGAACCACTGTTGTAATGGTCACTCACAGCCCAATGGCTGCCGAATATGGCGATACAAAAATTCAACTCAAAAACGGTAAATTACATACCAACGAAAAAGTATAATCAAATGAAACGAGCATGAACGCAGAGGTTCACCAAAGACAGTGATAATTTGACATGCGAGTTCCATACGGCTATTAAAAAACAATTATTATCGTATGAAAACAATAGAAATTTTCGAAGAGGCAATGTGTTGCCCAACCGGATTATGCGGACCAAGTATTAATCCGGATTTATTGAGAATATCAGCAGTATTGGACACCTTAAAACGAAAGGGCGTTAATATATCCCGCCACAATTTAAAAGATGAACCACAACTGTATGTTTCTAATAAAACCGTAAACGATTTTTTAATGAAATACGGCGTTGAAGGTTTACCAATCACATTGGTTGATGGAGAAATTGTTGTTTCAAAAACATATCCAACTACTAAACAACTAAGTGAATGGACAGGCGTTAATCTTAATTTTATACCTGTCAAATAAAGTAACTACTCAGCACCCCATAATTTTGAAATATAGATAATTAACATCTTTTCCCCAAAGGGGATAAATGTAAATAACCCCCAGCAAGCGAAGCGCAACTGGGGGATGAAGTAAACAAGTGACCCAACATTTGATTTTCAGTTCGGCTAGTCGAACTGAAAATCAATTACATTCAAAAAAATGAAAGATTTTAAATTATCAGAAATAGATTTGACCAAATACCTGTTTTTTACGGGTAAAGGCGGTGTAGGCAAAACTTCTATTGCTTGCGCGACAGCCATAGGATTAGCCGATGCCGGAAAGAATATCTTATTAATCAGCACCGACCCTGCTTCCAACTTGCAGGATGTATTTAATCAGCCGCTAAATGGTAACGGTACAACCATAACTGAAGTTCCAAACCTCACAGTCGTAAATTTAGATCCGGAAGAAGCAGCCGCCAAATACAAAGAAAGTGTAGTTGCCCCTTTCCGTGGCAAACTGCCCGAAAGTGTTATTCAGAACATGGAAGAACAACTATCAGGTTCATGTACAGTGGAAATTGCGGCTTTCAACGAGTTTTCCGATTTTATCACAGACAAAGCAAAGCAAAAAGAATACGACCATATCATTTTCGATACAGCCCCAACAGGTCACACGTTGAGAATGCTGCAACTTCCTTCAGCTTGGAGCACATTTATAAGTGAGAGTACACACGGTGCATCTTGTCTCGGGCAATTGTCAGGCTTGGAAGCTCGGAAGGAGATTTACAAACAAGCCGTTCAGTCGCTAGCCGATGGGCAGGCTACCCGATTGGTTTTAGTGAGTCGTCCCGAGGTTTCGGCATTGAAAGAAGCCGCACGTTCTTCGCAAGAATTACAACTGTTGGGAATTCAAAATCAGTTATTGATTATCAACGGACTGTTACAACAGTTTGATGAAAATGACGAGGTTTCCAAACAAATTCAAAACAGACAACAATCGGCATTAATGAGTACACCTCAGGTATTAAATGAATATCCTGTTTATAGCGTTCCTCTCCGTTCTTATAATTTATCCAATATCTCTAATATCCGTCAATTGCTAACCGAAGATAATCTCTCCGGTACGAAGGACTATCAACCGCTTAAAGATGAAAAAAGTTTAGACGATTTGATAAACGATTTGTATTCGTCAGGCAAAAAGGTTGTTTTTACAATGGGTAAAGGTGGAGTTGGAAAAACTACCATTGCAACCAATATAGCGTTGGGATTGAGAAAACGGGGTGCAAAGGTTCATCTAACCACAACCGACCCCGCAAATCACCTTAATTACGACTTTGTCATTAAAGCCGGAATAACGGTCAGCAAAATTGATGAAACCGTAGTGTTGGAAGCATATAAAAATGAAGTGAGAGCCAAAGCCAGGGAAAACAACATGTCAGCCGCGGATATGGAATATATCGAGGAAGATTTGCGTTCCCCATGTACCCAGGAAATAGCCGTTTTCAAAGCATTTGCCGATATTGTGGAAAAAGCGGATAATGAAATCGTTGTTATTGACACAGCCCCAACCGGTCATACCTTGTTATTACTGGACGCAACCGAAAGTTATCACAAAGAAGTTGAACGTACTCAGGGCGAAGTATCGGGTGCTGTTGCTCATTTACTCCCTCGTTTACGCAATTCACAGGAAACGGAAGTGGTTGTCGTTACCCTCCCTGAAGCAACCCCTGTATTTGAAGCTGAAAGGTTACAACTAGATTTGCAACGTGCAGGTATTCATAACAAATGGTGGGTCGTAAATTCATGTTTATCATTAACTCACACACAAAACCCATTTCTTCAAGCCAAAGCACAGAGCGAATTAACTTGGATTGAAAAAGTAAAACAATTATCAAATCGTAATACCGCTTTAATAGAGTGGAAAGATATCTAAAGAAAATGACTCAGTCAAAGTCCATTTTTGATGATTTCACACAAATGTAATATGATTTACTTGGAAATAGTTGTTTTATGTCGTATGTTTGCGACATAAAACAATAGTACTCGTATTACTTTAAAATCAAACACAATGGAAACAAACTGGATTACTTTAGCCCTGATTTTTATTTGTGCAATTGCTTTGATTTTCTTCTTGATAATAAGAAATCAAAAAGATAAAAACGACGTGGTTTCATCTTTGAATGCTCAAGAGGATTTGGAAGATGATGCTGAACGAGAAAAGGACATAGATTAAAAACTTATCTGACTTGATTATTATTTTACAACAATCTATCGTTCTACGTTTATGACATTTTTCAACAAAGCAAAATGACAAAATCAGAAGTATTTGATAAAGATTTACAAGATCTGGCCAATTTCGCCAAGGTTATTTCACACCCGGCTCGATTAGCTATTCTTAAATATTTGGCCGAAACTAAAACATGTATATCGGGTGATATTTCCGACAAATTACCATTGAGCCGCACCACCGTTTCGCAACATCTAAAAGAATTGCGCGATATGGGACTCATTAGCGGTCAAGTGGATGGACTAAAAATCAATTATTGCTTATGTGGTTCAGCAATTGCTGATTTCAAAGTGGCATTTAATGATTTCTTCAAAGAGAGTGATTGTAAAGAGCTTGTTTGCAAATAAACTAATAAAAAATAGACATATGCCAAAATTAAATGTATTATTCGTGTGCTTGCACAATTCCGCTCGTAGCCAAATGGCTGAAGCTTTTTTAAATTCATTAGGAGGGGATAGTTTCTACGCTGAGAGCGCAGGCTTGGAAGCAGGAACAATAAACCCCTACGTTGTACAGGTAATGAAAGAAGTGGGAATTGACATTTCACAAAACAAAACCGACAGTGTATTTGAGTTTTTCAAACAAGGGCGCTTATACGCTTACGTCATTGCCGTATGCGATGCTGCAAATGCCGAAAGATGTCCGATTTTCCCAGGCGTTTGCAACCGGTTAAATTGGTCTTTCCCCAATCCGGCAGAGTTTAAAGGTACAGACCAAGAAATTTTGGCAGAAACCCGAAAAGTAAGAGATATGATAAAAACTGAAATCGAAAAATTCATAGTAAGCTACAAACAATAAAAAATATGGCTATCATTAAATCTTTATCTATATTCTTATTGGCTGGTCTTTGTGAAATTGGAGGCGGATACTTGGTTTGGCTTTGGCTTAAAGAAGATAGATCTGTTTGGTATGGATTAGCAGGTGGCTTAATTCTGGCAACTTATGGTGTGGTAGCAACCTTGCAGGAATCAAGTTTTGCAAGGGTTTATGCAACATACGGTGGTATTTTTATTGTGATGTCCTTGCTTTGGGCTTATATTATTGACAACTACAGACCTGATAAGTATGATCTGATAGGTGCGGGCATTGCACTAATAGGAGTTTGTGTAATATACTATGCACCAAGAAACTGAAAAACACAACATTATTTAAAATCAAAAACAATTAAAAAACATATAAACATGAAAGTATTAATTCTTTGTACAGGAAACTCATGCCGTAGCCAAATGGCACACGGCTTTTTACAATCTTTCGACCCAACCATTACCGTTTGTTCGGCTGGTACACAAGCCTCAGGCAAACTCAACCAAAAAGCTGTTGCCGCCATGAAAGATGCCGGAATAGATATTAGTAACCACACTTCAGATTCAGTAGATAAATACCTGAAGGACGAATGGGATTATGTAATTACCGTTTGTGGTGGTGCAAACGAAGAATGCCCGGCATTCTTTGGCAAAGTAAAACACCGTTTGCACATTGGTTTTGATGATCCTAGCCACGCCGAAGGAACTGAAGAATTTATTTGGAGCGAATTTATCCGTGTTCGCGATGAAATAAAAGAAGGGTTTTATAAATTCTATATTGAACAAATCAAACCACAATTATAATACTCAATGGCAACTCTGGTAAACGTTCAATCTTTAAGGCCTGTTTCAGTTACTACTCCGACTGTATCCTCAGAACTCGAATTATCTGATTTATTGGGAGCATTAAAAGTACGTTTGGGCATTAACAGAAACAATTATACTGTTACTCCGGGGTTGTACAAAGTTGGAAAACCGGATAGTCAATCAGACGTGTTGGTTTCGGCAAATTACAAATTGAGCTTTGATGTTTTGAGAAAAAATCTCGATTCATTGAATGTTTGGATGTTGGTTATCGATACCAAAGGCGTTAATGTCTGGTGTGCTGCCGGAAAGGGTAACTTCGGTACTGACAATGTGGTGAGAAGTATAAAAAAAGCTTCGCTTGAACATATTGTAAAACACAGGAGAATCATTTTGCCACAGTTGTCGGCAAGTGGAGTGGCAGCACACAAAGTAAAAGAGCAAACCGGATTCAAAGTCATATTTGGTCCTGTTCAGGCTAGAGACATTAAATCGTTTATTGAAGCTGGATATAAAGCAACTCCAGAAATGAGAAAAATAGCTTTTCCCATGGTTGAGCGAGCTAAACTTATACCGGTTGATTTTATGTACGCAATATACAAGCTACTGCTGATATTGTGCGGATTTTTTATCTTCTCGGGTCTTGATAAGACAGGCTTTTTGTTTGCAAAAATGCTCGAAACCTGTTTATATCCTTTAATAAACATTGTAGGAGCTTATATTGTCGGGATTGTTGTTGCTACCCTATTTTTGCCATGGGTTCCATTTCGGGCATTTGCTTTGAAAGGAGCATTTTGGGGTTTAGTACTCACAATTCTTTTATATTTTTTAATCGAAGTTCCTTACATGGAAGGAATAAGTATCGGATTAGTAAATATAAGCATTGCCTCCTTTATGACCATGAATTTTACTGGTTCATCAACCTATACTTCATTGTCTGGAGTTCAAAAAGAAATGAAATGGGCAGTTCCTTTTCAGATCGGATGCATGGCTCTAGGTATAATTTTATTCATTATCTCAAAATTAGTTTGATATGAAGACGATGCAGTATTTAAAAAACGTGGTTACATTAAAACTGAATAGTGATTTATGTACCGGCTGCGGAATGTGTGCTGTGGTTTGTCCTCATGCAGTATTTGAGATAAATAAAGGGAAAGCACATATCATTGATATTAACGATTGTATGGAGTGTGGAGCTTGTGCGCTGAATTGTCGATTTGATGCAATTACAGTAAAATCGGGAGTCGGGTGCGCTGCCGGAATCCTGAATGGGATTTTAAATGGAACCGAACCCTCCTGCGATTGTAGCGGAGAAAGTGAAAAAAGTTGTTGCTAATAATTAGTTAGATTTTTAAAACCAATAAAATATCTTTATGAAAACAAGATTAAAATTTCTTGATCGTTATCTGACTCTGTGGATTTTTTTAGCCATGTTCATTGGCGTTTTTGCAGGTTGGTACAGTCCAAATGTGGCTGCTTTTTGGAATAGCTTCTCAGTGGGAACAACTAATATCCCGATTGCCATAGGATTAATCATTATGATGTACCCACCTTTGGCAAAAGTCAAATACGAAGAATTGGGCGACGTATTCAAAAACACCAAAATACTTGGTTTGTCATTAGTTCAAAACTGGATTATCGGACCGGTATTGATGTTTTTTCTTGCTATAATCTTTCTGCAATTCAACATTGATTACATGTATGGTCTTATCCTCATAGGATTAGCCCGTTGTATTGCAATGGTCATTGTTTGGAACGATTTAGCGAAAGGCGACCGCCAATATGCTGCCGGATTGGTTGCTTTCAACTCGCTTTTCCAGGTATTACTATTTTCGGTGTATGCCTATGTGTTTATTGCCGTTTTGCCCGGTTGGTTTGGACTTCCTGTAAACGATTCGGTTTCGCAGATTACCATGAGCGCCATTGCAAAGAGTGTATTTATCTATTTAGGTATTCCGATGATTGCAGGTTTTCTTACTCGCTTCATTCTTACCCGCCTGAAAAGTGTTCAATGGTACGATACTAAATTTGTTCCTAAAATCAGTCCGTTAACGCTCATTGCATTGCTGTTTACAATCATTGTTATGTTCTCGCTCAAAGGCGAATACATAGTGAAAATCCCAATGGACGTTTTGCGTATTGCTATTCCGTTGGTTATTTACTTTGTAGTTATGTTTGTGTTTTCGTTCTTTATGAGCAAAAAAGCAGGTGCAACCTACGAACAATCAACAACCTTATCATTCACCGCAGCTAGTAACAATTTCGAGCTGGCTATCGCTGTTGCCATCGCTATTTTCGGTATCAACTCCGGCGAAGCCTTTACAGCCGTAATTGGTCCGTTAGTGGAAGTTCCGGTAATGATTGGACTGGTAAATGTAGCATTTTGGTTTAAGAAAAAGATGTTTTAAAGAAGCTTATCAACTCAGCAGTTGATTTGAAGTTTACATTAAAACTTCAAATGCAAAAGTCTCAATAGTCAAATTAACCATTGAGGCTTTTGTTGATTTGCAAGAAATGTCAAAACAGAATAACTGTTTCTGAGTCTGTCACGTCAGGTTAAAAATTTATTTGTAAATCCATTCTGATTCATTTTGGCGATGGAATTC
>MKRS01000095.1 GCA_001897035.1 Bacteroidales bacterium 45-6 | reverse complement strand
TACTTGCCGGGAGGTAGCTTGGAGTAGGATACGCTGTGGTTGTCGGTGGTGTAGGTCCATTCCCGGTCTAAGTTTTCCATCTTGTAGGCATATCGGTTGGAGCGCGGGGCTGTGAAGCTCAATGCCACGAAGTCGAAGCTCAAGTTGGATTGGTTGTGGCTCAGCACGATTTTGTCGGTGTGGATGATGCTTTTTTCCAAGGGCGAATCCTTGTCGCCGATGAGCGGTTCTTTGTTGTAGATGGACATTCTGGTGATATACACCGGCGGGATGTATTGGTTTTCGTTGAATTTCAGGGGGTCGAAGGCAATAAGCCCGTTGAAACTTCCGAAATAGAGTTTCCCCGATTGGGATGCCAGGCCCGACTTGTAGTTGAACTGGTTGCAGAGCAGCCCGTCGTTTTGGGTGAACACCCTGATCTTGTGGCTTTGGGGGTTGAAACAGACCAGTCCCTTGTTGGTGCCGAACCAGAGATTCTGTTTCTTGTCTTCCAGTATCTTGTAGGCCACGTCGTCGGGCAGCCCTTGGGCTATCGAATAGTTCGTGAAGCGATCTCTGTCCTTGTCGTATCTGGAAATTCCCCCGCGGTCTGTGGAAAACCATACCGATCCGTCGGATGTTTCGGAAATGCTACTGACAGAGCTCGATCCCAGGCTGTACGGGTTGCTGGCGTTGTGCAGGTAGTGCCTGACGGCTTTTGTTTGGGGGTTGTAGCGGAAAATACCGTTGCCCATGGTGGCCACCCAGATGTCGCCGTCCAGGTCTTCGGCAATGTCATAGACATACTGCAATCCGAAGGCGTCCATCCGCTTGAATTTCATCTCTTGGTTGTCGCACACAAACACGCCCCAGCCGTTGCCCAGCCAGATGTTGCCGTGCCTGTCCTCGCACAGGGCGAAAGGGCTGTTCTCATTGAGTCCGAGCTGTTCCCCCGAATAATGTTTTTTCGTTCGGCCCGAAATGTCGTATATGTCCATCCCCGACTTAAAGTATCCTATCCAGGCCTTGTCGGGCTGGAGCATGATGGAGATGATTTTCTGGTTGTAGTTTTTTGTTTCCCTGGTTTGTTGGGGTTGATGAAATGTCCGGGTTGTCGGATCCAGGATGTTTAATCCGCCGTCTTCGGTGCCTACCCATATTTTCCCGTTCACGTCTTCTTTGATGGCGCTGATGCGCTTGCTTGATATGGTGCCCGGTTCCAAAGTGGCCGTGTATTTCTCGAAAGCCATCCCTCCGTTGGGAAGGTAGGACAATCCGCCGAAGTTGCTCCCGATCCACACGCCTCCTTCTTTGTCCTGGTATATCTTTTCCACCACGTTGTCCGACAAGGAATGGGGGTTGGTTATCACCTCCTGCAGGTGCTTGACTGAAGCGGCTTTTTCGTCGATGATAAACAGTCCGAATTGCGTGCCCACCCATATTCTTTCGTTGATGGTGGCCAGGCTGCGAATGATTTTGTAATTCACATCCTGTGCGTATTTGAATTCCGAGAGGGTGTTTCTGCGCTTGTGCAGCTTCAGCAGCTTGCTCTCGTGCACGCCGATGACAAGTTCGTCGCCGTAATCGCACATCGTGTAGATGTTGAGCCCTTTCAGGCTGCCTTCGCCGCTGTCGCCGAGATATTGGTCAAAATTTTTGCGGTACTTGTTGTATAAATAGACTCCTGCGCCGTTGGTGCCGATCCACACTGATCCGTTATGCTCGATGAACATGCACTCGGGGTTGCCGTGGCTGGGCAGCTTGTGGTTTCCCAATTGGAACAACTGCAGCTTTTTGGAGGCAACATGGTATAGGAACACCCCTTGGTTGGGAATGACGATCCATATATTCTTGTCGTGATCCATCCGGATGTCCGACACCCAGTCGTTGATCTCCACCCCGCCGGATGTTTTCAAGCCGAAGAAACGGAATTTTTCGGTGATGGGGTCGTAAACAAACACGCCTTTGTCGGTTCCCACCCAAAGTTTTTTGTCGGAGTCTTCGAGCAAGGCCCCGATGTTGTTGTTGCTCTTTTTGGCAACCGGGTCTGCCACGTCGAACACCTTGATGGATATTCCGTCGTAGCGGTTCAGCTTGTTGCGCGTGCCAAACCACAT
Organism: Bacteroidales bacterium 45-6; assembly: GCA_001897035.1. Taxonomy (GTDB): domain Bacteria; phylum Bacteroidota; class Bacteroidia; order Bacteroidales; family Dysgonomonadaceae; genus UBA1309. The sequence continues at coordinate 467 of MKRS01000095.1, read as the reverse complement.
GAAGCCCCAGCTATCCTGCACGATCGACTTGACATTGTTGTGCGACAGGCCGTCGTCGCCGTTGATGTGGGTGAAATAGTAATCCAAGGAATTTCCCCGGCTGGGGCTGATGGATAACCACAGGAGAAGCAAGAGGAGTATTTGTTTGATGGTTTTCATGGGTGTCGGAACTGCCAAATTAGTTAGCGTCAGATTCCTGACAAATATAAAAAAAGGCTTCGACACGCTCGTGTCATAAAATATAAAAAATGTAGCTTCCGAAACCGCAGGAGCCCTTATTTGGATTCCCGTGGGACGAATTTGTTATTTATTGCCTCTTTTCTATCGCAAAGAATGGTGAATGGAAGGTACTTTTGTAGTGTCGATATGCTGCATCTAAAATCAGGAAGAGAAATCGATTGAGCCAGATGCAAGAATGTCCATGCTGAAAAAGTTTTTTCCTATTTTTTGATGAAGGATTGACTCTT